>JALSPK010000149.1 GCA_026986005.1 Saprospiraceae bacterium | reverse complement strand
AATCAGTTAGATTATAGTCAAAGTCCAATCCAAAGCTATAGCCATTCGGCTTTCTCGGATTTTCTATTATCACTACATTATTTTCACGACAAACATATTTATTATATGCTTGAAAAAAGTATGTTTTACCTACTATTCCAATACTCATTTCATCTTTATACTGCCCTAATAAATAAAATGATTTGCTTAATAATATCACTAAAATTATATATAATCTGTATTGCATTTTCATCATATATTAATATTAATTGTTTTTGATAATTTTTCTGATTGTAGTATAATTTGCAGAATTTAATTTTAATATGTAGATACCGCTTTTGAATTCGCTTATATTATTTATCCTTATTGTGTTTTTATTCTCAATGCGTTTTGAATATACTTTACGTCCTTCCATTGTAAATAATTCAATTTCCCCTTGTCCTATTTGAGGAAAACTCAAAATCAATGTGTTATTAAAAGGATTGGGATAAATCTGAATTCCTTCATTTTCTTTATTTCCAATAGCGCTTATTTGGCTTATAGCCTTAGTCTCTTTGGCTATATCAGTATGATTTTTGGTTTGAATTCCTTGATTATTTATTACTATTTTATCCCAATCATCTTCAGGCGGACAATCAGGTAAGTACACAATAAAGGTTTTACATTTCTTTACACCAGAACAGATATTGTAATTACAAACGGTTACTTCGATTCTATCATCTAGATGATGATGGGGAACATCGATTACTGTTTGCGGTAAAATAATTGTATACCCATTTTTGTATTGCTTTGTTGCAATAAATTTGACTTTATAAAAATGGGCTTCGTCACAAGGGTCAATCTCACCTTCATTTGGAAACAAATCTTCTAAAAAAACATACCCCTCTGGTTCGGGGGGGATTTCAGATGAAAATATTGTGACATCTTTACTTGATTCTATTGAAACACACCCGCCTTCCATTATTGCTCCTGCTTTTATATCAACAGATACACCAGCTTCTGCCGATAAATTAGGGGTCACTTTTATACAATTAGTTCCTTGTCCACTAATAATATCCAAAGAGCTAGGAATTGTCCAATTATTTCCTGACATACCACAAAACGAATCTACACAAAATTCATAAGTTTCTCCCTTGCATAAACCTGTTGGTCCTTTTATTGGGGGCGTTTTCGGTGTATGTTTTTCTATAATTACGTTGTTCTCTCTATAATAATCTTCCCTTCCACTTGCTCTGGACACTCGACACCATAGTTCAATATCCTCATATCCTATATCCGGAATCACAGTAACTTTATTTTCATCCTCATGGGAAATAACTCCACCTGATACAATTTCCCATTCAAAAATATCAGCATCTTTAAAATCTTTTGCTACTATCTCTATTTCATTTTGACAACAGGCTTGCACCGATACCGGCGCATCAAAATTTGGTTTCCAAACCCGATAAATACGAATATTACCTTCATCAGGAAAAAATTTATCTTTTTGTACTGTAGGGTAAGAGGCATTATGAGTTTTATATTCCAAATTTACATGAACACGATCATCCGTATTAGTATTATCAAAATCACCCCATACAATAATAATACTATCAGAGTGATGCAATAAAGTATCATCAGCCCAATCATGCCATACAGGATTAATGCCGGTAAAATCCATATCACCATATATTTCACTTATACCGGCTTTTCCTACTCCATTATCACCTACACTCCATTTATAATAATTTACTTTTTCATCATAATCAACTGCTGAATCTGGAGTAAAATCGGCATAATACTTATATTCAAACCCAACTTCAACTTTTTCGGGGCCGCTAATTACAACGTAACCACTTTGAGATCTTGCAGTATATAAAAATGCAAATACCATTGCGAAAATTAACAAATATTTTTTCATTTTAATTAAGATTAATTCCTCTCCTGCTTTAGTAGAAACAAAGCAGCAGAGAAGGTGACCATTTGGTATCCACACCAATCGCTTCCCCAACTCATACCTTCCAAAAAACCATATTATTGTCATCCCTTTTACGTATTTTTCAAAACCGCCACACTAGCGATTTTCTTCCGGATCAGGTAGGCTTTTCAAATAACTCGTC
>JALSPK010000148.1 GCA_026986005.1 Saprospiraceae bacterium | reverse complement strand
GTATGTATGAAAAGCCTGTATGTTCATAGAAATTTAATTTTGGTATTGAGTGCTATTATAGCACTTTTTCTTCTGTCTTATTGGTTTGAAGTATTATTCCCTATTGCGTGGATACTTGTGATAATCACGGTTATATTAATCATTTATGATATTTATTTATTGTATTCAAATAAAAAAGGAATGTATGCGGAACGGGAGTTGCCGGTAAAATTTTCCAATTCCGATTACAATGAAGTATTTGTTACCTTGAAAAACAATTACACTTTTCCTGTTGAATGTGAGATAATAGAGGAATTGCCGGTACAGTTCCAGAAAAGAGATTTTAAATACTTGATTATATTAAAAGCTTTTCAAAAATATAAATTTGAATATAATTTAAAACCTGTTGAGAGAGGAGAATATTATTTTGGAAGATTACTTGTTTTTGTATCGTCTCCATTGAGGATTATTAGTAGAAGATATAGTTTTTATAAAGAAAAGACAATGATAAAAACATATCCTTCTTATTTGCAAATGAAAAAATACAGTTTTTTGGTATTGAATGATAAATTGAATGAATACGGTGTAAAAAAAATAAGAAGGCTGGGACATACCATGGAGTTTGAACAGATAAAAAAATATGTTACAGGTGATGATGTCAGGTCTATAAACTGGAAAGCCACTGCAAAGCATGGCAAATTGATGGTCAATCAATACCAAGATGAAAAATCTCAACCGATATATTCCGTTATTGATACTGGTAGAGTGATGAGAATGCCATTTGAGGGATTAAAATTATTGGATTATGCCATTAATTCTGCATTGGCTTTTTCCAATATAGCAATTCTAAAGACCGATAAAGCAGGAATTATTGATTTCGGCAAAAAAGTGAATACCTTCTTACCTGCAAGCAATCTGAAAACCCAAATGCTCAAAATCAATGAAGCTTTGTACAACATAGATACGGACTTTATGGATTCGGATTTCGGTTACTTGTCTTCTTATATCAAACACAAAATAACTCACAGGTCTTTGTTGATTATATACACCAATTTTGAACACAAGTCTTCATTGAGAAGGCAGTTGAGATATATTAAATCTTTGTCAAAAAAGCATCCGGTTGTAGTTGTTATTTTCAAAAATACGGAACTGGAGAAATTGACAAACGACAAAGTAAAAAAGATACGTGATATCTATCATAAGACAATAGGGAAAAAATTTACTTATGATAAGAAATTAATAGTTAAAGAACTTCAAAGACATGGAATTCACACCGTTTTAACCAAACCACAAGATTTGACCGTTAATGTTATCAATAAATATTTTGAATTGAAAGCAAGGGGAAGGATATAATACCATATACAAAATTCCACAATGATTTAAAAAATACATATACAATATGCTTATTTTACAATCACATATACATATTTAACATATTTTATAATCTTTTTAACATATTTTTACACATTAGTAATAAATATATGTATATTTGCGGCATACATAAATTGAAATGCCTAGAAGTAGCCATTTTCGCAAAAAAAGATATAAGCAAAAAAATCATAATATCTAAGCAGATTGTTTACACATCGTAACAGATTAAAAAATATTTTAATATATTTTTTGAAAATATTTGTTAAAATGTGGTACAAAGTGGTAAAAGGTGTTACTTTTGCATTATCAATCAACCAAAGGTGCATAAAATGTACAACTTGATAGGAGAATATAGAGTAAAAATAGACGCTAAGGGTCGAGTAAAACTTCCCAAAGATCTGCTACGACAAATTAGTGGAGACGACTCTTTTCCTTTAGTTGTAAACAGAGGTTATGAAGAGCACCTGATGTTGTACCCCAAAGATGTTTGGGAAAAAAAGACGAAAGAAATTAATCAGCTTAAGATAACAAGAAGGAATCAAAGAAATGCTATAAGGTATTTTTATAGAGGAGCAACAGAACTAAATCCGGACAATATCAAAAGGGTTTTGTTACCAAAATCATTACTTGAGTACGCGGGAATAAAAAAAGATATTGTTTTGTTTGCGTATGGAGAACAGATTGAGATGTGGGACGCAGTGGCTTATAAAAAAGCTCTAGAAAATGAACCTGACAATTTTGATGAAATTCTTGAAGGATTATACGAAGAAGAGAAAGCTGAAAAGAAGATTAATCATGAATGAATATCATAAGCCAGTATTGCTTGAAGAATCAATAGAAGGATTAAAGATAGATAGTCAAAAGAAGCAAATCTTCATTGATTTGACTTTTGGAGGAGGAGGTCATTCGAGATTAATATTAAAAAAGATGAATAAGGACAGTAAATTGTTCGCATTTGATCAGGACATAGAAGCCATTGAAAACAGTATAAAAGACGAAAGATTAATTTTATTGGAAGCGAATTTTAGATATTTTAATAAGTTTCTAAAATTATTTGAGATAACGGAAGTTGACGGCATACTAGCAGATTTAGGCGTATCTTCACACCAGTTCGACGATGGGAAAAGAGGTTTTTCCTACAGGGCTGACGAGAAACTGGATATGAGGATGAACCAAAAGCAAAAGGTAGATGCAATTTCAGTTTTGAATGAATACAGAGAAAGTGACTTGGTAAAAGTATTTTCTAAGTATGGAGAAATAAGAAATTCAAAACAATTGGCCAATAAAATAGTACAATGCAGACAAAGGTTTGTGATTGATACAACGGGTGGATTAATCGACTGTGTAGAAAGCGTAATAAGAGGAAATAAAATCAAATACTTATCACAGCTGTTTCAAGCTGTAAGAATAGAAGTAAATGATGAGATGGGAGCATTAAATGACATGTTGAACAACTCAAAAGATGTTTTGACAAAAGGGGGGAGACTAGTAATGATTAGCTACCATTCACTTGAGGACAGATTGGTCAAGAACCTTATAAAAAAAGGTAATGCAGAAGGAGTAATAGTGAAAAATGAATATGGTCATATTGACAGACCATTTAAAGAAGTAATCAAAGGTGTGATTATTTCAAAAAAAGACGAAATAGAAGGTAATCCAAGGGCGAGAAGTGCAAAATTAAGGATTGCTGAAAGAATATAACAAAATTAAAAAAAAATACTATGAATAACAACCGGTTAGACATAATAACAAAAAATCTAACTCTATTAGTATTCATAGCGTTCCTCGGAGTGCTATACATTGCAAACGTGCATATAGCTGAAAGGAAAATGTTGAAGATAGAAAAATTGGAAAAAGAGGTTCAAACAGTAAAGTATAGATATCTTGATGTAAAGCAAAGCATTCATTATACAAGTATGCCGTCTGAAATTGAAAAAAAGGTTGAATCTAAAGGATTAAAACAGGGTACAGAATCACCCAAAGTTTTAAAATTGAACAAAAGCTAATAAAGTAGAGAAGATGAATAAGAGGAATGAATTATTAGCAAGAGTATATATAGTGATGACATTCTTTGTCCTTCTTTCTCTTTTGATTATAGGAAAAGTTTTTTATGTCAATGTAATAGAAGGAGATAAATGGATCGGTAAGATTTCAAAAAACGTCAAGTTCAAAGAGATAAAAGGTGACAGAGGAAATATTTATGCCAAAGATGGAAGCATGTTGGCGATAACTTCACCATTATTCGATGTTAGGATGGATTTATTGTCACCATCGAATAAAAATTTCACAAAAAATGTGGATAGCTTGAGTTACTATATATCAACTGTACTAAGACCTGACAAAAGTCCAAAGGAATGGAAAGAGCTATTGCTCAAGAACAGAAATCTTGGTCTAGATAAAACAAAAAAAGGGATGAAATTTTTCCTTATAAAAGGAAATATAAGTTACGATGAGTTGATAAAAGTAAAAAAGTTCCCTCTTTTTAGGCTCGGACGAAACAGAGGAGGACTAATAATTGAGAGAAAAACAAAAAGAAATAGACCATATAAAGATTTGGCGCATCGAACAATTGGTATCGATAGAGCTACAGCGTCAAAAATAGGACTCGAAGGAGCCTATGACAAATATTTGAAAGGCGAAACGACCAAACGGTTGATGAAAAAATTGAGAGGAGGTAACTGGATTCCACTTGAAGAATTAAATGACAAGCCATTGAACAAGGGGGCTGATATCATTACCAATTTGGATATAAGAATACAAGATATTGTGCACCATGCAGTATTGACAAACCTACACAATTATAAAGCAAATGCAGGTGTAGGGATAATAATGGAAGTGAAAACGGGTAAAGTAGTCGCGATAACAAATCTATCAAAAAATAAAGATGGTGCATTCGTAGAAAGACTAAATCTGGCATTGAGCAAAAAATTCGCTCCCGGTTCGGTAATGAAAACGGCAACATTGATGTCTTTGATAGAAGATGGATATATTAACAGAAATTCAACCATTGATCTGGAAGGAGGAAGAAAAAACTTTAGAGGAAAGGTAATAAAGGATGATGAAGACATTGGAAGAGGAAGAAGGGTTAAACTTTGGGACGTATTAGTTCATTCATCAAATGTAGGAGCAGCGAAATGGGCAGATATCTATTATAATAAAGATAGAAATGATAATAAAAAATTCATTAATAATCTAAAATCGTTTGGACTAGCTCAAAAATCAGGAATTGATTTAATCGGAGAAGTGAATCCGGTAATAAAAGATCCATTTATCAATAAGAATGAATTTAACCGTAACACTATTCCGTGGATGGCTCATGGATATGAGATGGAACTAACACCTATCCAGATATTAGCATTTTACAATGCAATTGCCAACAACGGGAAATTAATGAAACCGTATTTGGTAAATAAAATAGTCTCACGAAACAATACTATAGAGATAAAGCCAAAGGTAGTAAAAGAAAAAATAGCTAGTGAGAGTACAATAAAAATAATAAAGGAATTACTCGAAGGAGTAGTTCAGGAAGGAACAGGCTCAAAATTGAAAAATAAAAAAATCAGAATAGCCGGCAAGACAGGAACTGCACAAGAAGAAGTTAACAAATCAGGCAAGGATAAAAAGTATAACTCTTCATTTGTAGGGTATTTTCCGGCAGAAAAGCCAAAGTATTCAATGATTATCACAATGTTTGGTTGTGAGAAACCAAAATATTATGCAAGTCAGGTTGCAGTACCGGTTTTCGGAAAAATTGTTGACAAAATAGCATCTATTGAAGCTTTTGACCAAAACAAAAAAAAGAAAACCAATTATGCAAGTGTGATATTGCCAAGTAGAGCGATTGGTTATGCTGAAGATTTTAAAAAAGTTTTGAATTATTTGGAAATCCCTTATAACAAAAAGAGCAAAGGCACTTGGAGTAAGGTGAGGAGAAAAAGGAATAAAATGGAAATTGATGAATTTCAATACAAAACCAAATTAATTCCTAATGTAATCGGAATGGGAGCTAGAGATGCAGTTTATTTTTTGGAAAATCTCGGTTTGAAAGTGGAGTTGGAAGGAGTTGGTAAAGTTGTAAAACAATCAATTCCACCAAAGACAAGAAGAAACAAACAACATATAAAATTGATTCTTAAATAATTTATCAAAAGAGATAAATATTAAAATTTGAAAAGTCTAAACAAAATATTGCAAGGAGTTGAAGTAAAGCAAATAATTGGGAACAATTATACTCTTGTAAATGATCTGAATCAAGATTCACGATTGATTAAAAAAAACGATATGTTTTTTGCAATCAAAGGAAATCTTAATGATGGACATTTATTTATAACCTCAGCCATTGAAAAAGGTGCATCTGTAATAGCATGTGAAACATTACCTAATGATATTCAAAAGAACATCACTTATGTGGTACTTGAAAATATCAGGTATGAATTAGCCATTATAGCTTCCAATTTCTTTGATAAGCCAAGCCAAAAGCTAAAACTTGTCGGAGTAACAGGAACCAACGGTAAAACCACAATTGCTACCCTTTTGTACCGATTGACAATGAATATGGGTATAAAAGCAGGTCTACTTTCAACTGTAGAAAATAAAATTGCAAACAAAACAATCAAGGCGACACTTACGACACCCGATGTGATAAGTATTAACAGACTGATGAGTGAGATGGTCGTGGTTGGATGTGAATATGCTTTTATGGAAGTGAGTAGTCATTCTATAGATCAAGATCGAATAAGTGATTTGGATTTTGACATTGCTATCTTCACCAATATCACCCATGACCACCTTGATTACCATAAGACTTTTTTAAATTATATAAATGTAAAAAAGAAGTTCTTTGACATTCTAAAACCTGAAGCTTTTGCTTTAACAAACATTGATGATAACAATGGGGAAGTTATGGTTCAGAATTCTATATCAAAAATAAGAAGCTATAGCCTTAGGCAAATGGCGGATTTTAAAGGTAGGATTCTCCAAAACTCGCTCTTAGGATTGCATTTAAAAATCAATAATAATGAGGCATTCTTCAAATTGACCGGACAATTCAATGCGTACAATCTACTAGCTGTCTTTGGAGCTGCCGTTTTAAGTGGATTAGCTGAAGATGAGGTCTTGATCGAAATGAGTAGGCTGAATTCGGTAGATGGAAGATTTGAAATTATCCAAAATAGCGAGAAAGGGATATTTGCAATAATTGATTATGCTCATACCCCTGACGCATTGAAAAATGTACTCAACACCGTAAAAAACAGCAAAAATAAAGGCTCAAAACTAATTGTTGTTTTCGGTGCAGGTGGCAACAGAGACAAGACAAAAAGACCGGAGATGGGGAGAATAGCCAGCAGATTATCAGATACGGTTATTGTAACTTCAGATAATCCAAGAGATGAAAATCCTGAAGAAATAATGAAAGATATACTGAAAGGAATATCAAGCGAAGATAAAGAAAAGGTTTTAGAAATAGAAGATCGTGAACAAGCTATAAAAACAGCCTTGATGTTGGCAAAAAATGGAGATGTAATAGTGATAGCAGGTAAAGGTCACGAAACATATCAGGAAATTGAAGGAAAGCGATATCATTTTAGTGACAAAGATATAGTCAATGACATCTGGCAAAATAATAATAATAATTAAAGATTGCGACAAATGTGTTGCATGAATTAGATAAAGAAAAAAGGTTCTATTATCATTCTCAGGTTGGTTTTAACAGTTGCAGTAGGAGCATCTTTGTGGAAAAGTCCCAGGACCTGCTGCAATCTGTTATTTTTAAAAACATATACTGAAGAAAATGTAAGTTTTTAGTTGGTAAAATTTACATATGTATTTTAAATTTAATATTTATTTGTGATTAAGATTTGTGATTTGGAATAAAAACTATGCTATATTATTTATTTGAATATTTAGAAAAAAACTACAATCTGCCTGGTGCAGGATTGTTTCAATATATCTCTTTCCGAGCGGGAGCCGGTGTGATAGTATCACTGATAATCGCAATTTTATTCGGAAATAAGATAATAAGTTCTTTGAAAAGGATGCAAATTGGTGAAACTGTAAGAGATTTAGGTCTGGAAGGACAAAAAGCAAAAGAAGGTACACCTACAATGGGAGGATTAATTATAATACTGGCAATTGTTGTCCCTACCCTATTATTTGCCCGATTGGATAATATTTATGTCATCACAATGTTGGCGGCTACTCTTTGGATGGCGGCGATTGGTTTTATTGATGACTATATAAAAGTCTTTAAAAAAAACAAAGATGGTTTAAAGGCTAAATTCAAGATTATAGGGCAGATTGGGTTAGGAATAATTATCGGTTCAATTATGCTTTTCAACAATGGCATTTTAGTCAGAATGCCAAAAGCTGTAGCAGAAAATAATGGATACAAAATTGTAAGGAGTTTTAAAACAAGTATTCCTTCTTTGAGTAGGAATAATGAAATTAAAGAAATGGCTTATGTCAAAACATCTTTAACAAACATACCATTTATGAGCGATAATCAACTGGATTATGCAAAACTATTGGAAAGTATAGGTATCGATAAGAAATGGCTATTTATATTCTTTATCATTGTGATTATCTTTATTGTGACAGCTGTAACAAATGCGGCTAACCTGACAGACGGAATAGACGGTTTAGCCTCGGGCACAGCTGCTATTATAGGTGCTACTTTAGGAATATTGGCTTACGTGTCAAGTAATACCGTAATCGCAGATTATCTTAATATCCTATATCTACCATTTTCGGAAGAATTAGTTGTTTTTTCAGCTATCTTTCTCGGAGCAACAATAGGATTTTTATGGTACAACTCCTATCCGGCAAAAGTGTTTATGGGAGATACAGGAAGCTTGGCAATAGGTGGAATTATCGCTACAATGGCTATTCTATTAAGAAAAGAACTATTGATCCCCATTTTGAGCGGTGTGTTTTTAGCTGAGAGCTTATCGGTAATCATACAAGTTTTATATTTTAAATACACAAAGAAAAAAACAGGAGTAGGAAAGAGAGTATTTTTAATGTCGCCTTTGCATCATCATTTTCAAAAGAAAGGCATACATGAGGCAAAAATCGTAGTGAGATTTTGGATTGTCGGAGTGTTTTTAGCGGTAATAACGATAATAACACTTAAAATAAGATAGAATATTTTTAAAAACAGAAAAAATTAATAACAAGTGTCAATAGAAAAAGTCATAACAAATTTAAGAGGAGATAAGGTCATCTGGCTTATTGTCTTATTCTTGATATTGTTTTCACTACTTACTGTGTATAGTGCGGCCGGTAGTTTGGCTTTTACCAATAACGGTGCAGCGGCAGAAACATATTTGGTGAAGCAATTGCTATTTATGGGTTTGGGACTGACATTGATGTATGTCGCTTATAAATTGGATTATATTCAATATTCAAATATCGCACCGCTTTTAATGTTTATTACTGTACCTCTGCTTATATACACAATACTGTATGGGACAGAGATCAATGAAGCGAGAAGATGGTTAAAAATTCCCTGGATGAACCAATCATTCCAAACTTCTGATTTCGCAAAACTAGCGTTGATTATATTTTTAGCAAAATCAATTGCTAACAAACAAGATGTAATAAAAGATTTCAAATCAGCTTTTTTACCTCTAATATTGCCTGTAATAATAGTATGCGGACTTATCGCACCATCAGATTTGTCTACTGCCGGATTATTATTTATGACAAGTTTATTGCTTATGTTTATCGGTAGAGTCGATATGAAATATATACTCCTTTTAGTTTTGTTGGGGATAGTATTGCTAGCAGTCATAATAATAATCGGTTCTGTATTTCCCGAAATAGTAAGATTGGAAACATGGATCAATAGAATTAATGAATTCTTTTATAATACTGACGGTGGATATCAAATACAGCACTCTAAAATAGCAATAGCTCACGGTGGTATAATTGGAGTAGGACCGGGAAAAAGCCTTGAACAAAATTATCTGCCATACGCATATGCCGATTTCATATATGCAATTATAGTAGAAGAATACGGATTGATTGGAGGAGTATTAATAATAGGTTTATACTTGCTTTTATTGATACAAAGCATAAGGATTGTAACAAAAAGTCCAAAGACATTCGGTGCAATGTTGGCGATGGGATTGACATTGAATATAGTCGTACAGGCATTTGCCAATATAGCGGTTTCCGTCCACCTTTTACCGGTGACAGGATTAACATTACCGTTGGTAAGCGCAGGAGGATCGTCTATATTGATCACCTCTATATCTTTGGGAATAATATTAAGTGTATCGAGATATGTAGAACAAGCACAAATAGAAAAAATTGCTTTACAAGAAATAGAAGAATTAAATGAAAGCGATAATTAGCGGAGGCGGAACAGGTGGGCATATTTTCCCGGCTATAGCAGTAGCACAGGAATTAAAAAGATATAATAAAAATATTGAAATACTTTTTGTAGGGGCTGAAGGAAAAATGGAGATGGAGAAAGTACCGAAAGCGGGCTTTGAGATTAAAGGACTTTGGATAAGTGGTTTGCAAAGAAAACTAACAACAAGAAACTTACTTTTTCCGGTAAAACTTTTGAGTAGCTTGATTAAAGCAAACAAAATAGTTAATAAATTCAGACCGGATATTGTAATTTCATTTGGAGGTTATGCAAGCGGTCCGGTAGCCCAAATCGCAAACTGGAAAGGGATTCCTCTTGTTCTTCAGGAGCAAAATTCGTATCCCGGCATCACGAACAAACTGTTGGCTAAAAATGCTGAAAAAATTTGTGTGGCTTACAAAGGAATGGAAAAGTTCTTTGAAAAAGAAAAAATAATTTTTACCGGCAATCCGGTAAGACAAGACATATCCGAAATGGATAAAGATATCAATTCAATAGCGCTTAGGCATTTTGATTTGGTTCAAAATAAGAAAACTGTATTAGTATTTGGAGGAAGTCTAGGTGCCAGATCGCTTAACGAAGCGGTAAGGCAAAATTTTGAAAAAATATTAGGTGATAAGGATGATGTGCAGCTTATTTGGCAGGTGGGCAAATTGTACTACAACGATTATGCAAAACCGGAATTGGCGGATCATCCAAATGTAAAAATATTGCCTTTTATTGATAGAATGGATCTCGCTTATGCTGCTGCCGATTTGGTAGTATCAAGGGCAGGAGCACTAACGATTTCTGAATTAAGCCTTGCAGCTAAAGCTGTAATTCTGGTACCATCTCCAAATGTCGCCGAAGACCATCAAACAAAAAATGCGATGAGTCTTTTCGATCAAAATGCTGCTGCGTTTATTGACGATATTGATATCAAAGAAAAACTTGGAAACAAAATTATTGAATTGCTAAATGATGATAAATATCTCGAAAGACTGAGAGCAAATATCAAAAAACTAGGGAGACCAAATGCAGCAAAAGAAATAACCGAAACGATTGTAAATATTGCAAAAAAAGATTGAATTTGAAAATTGGAAAATTTAACATATTGAGATTTTTAAGGGTGCTCGGAGTAGCAGGGATTATGATATTATTGTATTTCTCGATACAGTTGAAAGCAAATTCAAATATTAAAAACATAAACATTGTACTTGAAAGCAAGACAAAAAGGAAGTTGATAGAAAAGCAAGATATTCTCAGGTATCTTAACAAAGCTCTTGATAAAAATCTGGAAATTGAAAAAATTGATAGAATTGAAATAGCTGAAATAGAAAACTTGTTGGACAGAAGCAAATACATAAAAAATGCTGAAGTCTTTTTGGATTCTAAAAACAATCTTCACCTGAATTGTATCTTAAAAAATCCTATTGTGAGAATATCAAGAAAAAAAGGAAAAGATTTTTATTTGGACAATGAAGGAAGTCCAATACCGATATCTAGAAGAGCTGCTATTAGAGTTCCGATTATTACAGGAAACTTAGACATAACAAAGCTATCGGCTATAAAGAAGAAAGGAAGCTTATTCTACAACATATTAGAATTATCAAAAAAAATAAATAAAGATCAATTTTTAAATGCTTTGATAGAACAAATCAATGTAGAAAAAAACAATAGATTGACAATAATCCCAAAATTGGGAAGACAAAAAATAGAATTTGGCAAGTTGGAAACTATTGATAACAAATTGGCAAGATTGAAAACATTTTACAAAGCAGGAATGCCATCTTCGGGATGGGATGATGTTGAAAAATTAAATCTTGATTTGACAGATCAGGTTGTGATTACTAAAAGAAACTAAATTAATTATTATGATGGACATCGACAACAAAAAATCTCCGGTAGTAATTGCCTTAGACATAGGTACCACCAAAATATGCGCTATTGCAGGCTACAGAACAGAATTTGGGAAGATAGAATTATTGGGTGTGGGAAAAGTGAAATCCGAAGGTGTTTCAAGAGGAGTAGTATCAAATATTGACAAAACAGTGAAGGCAATAAAAGAAGCTATAAGTATTGCCGAAGTCAATGCAGGTAAAAAGTTTAAAAAAGTAAATGTCGGTATCGCCGGACAACATATCAAAAGTTTGCAACATCATGGTTTGGTAGTACGAAAAGATGCAAACTCTGAAATAAGCAAAGATGATATTGATAGATTAGTCAATGATATGTATAAATTGGTATTGCCTCCGGGAGATAAAATATTGCACGTAATCCCTCAAGAATTTACTGTGGACAACGAACAACACATCACTGATCCTGTAGGTATGTCAGGAGTAAGATTAGAGGCTAATTTCCATATTATAACAGGTCAGGTAAGCGCATCTAAAAACATATTCAAGGTAGTAGAAAAATCAGGATTAGAAGTTGCGAACTTGACTCTTGAACCGATAGCATCTGCATCATCAGTACTAGCAGATGAAGAGAAAGAAGCAGGAGTTGTCTTGGTAGATATTGGCGGAGGAACCACAGATATCACTATTTTCAAAGATGGAATAATAAGACATACCGCAGTCATTCCTTTCGGTGGCAATGTCATCACATCGGATATCCAAGAAGGGCTTACCGTAATGAAAGATCAAGCTGAAAAATTAAAAGTTAAGTTCGGCTCAGCTTTAGCAGAGGAGATTGTAGATAATCGCCTGATAGTCATTCCGGGATTCAGAGGCAGAGATGTAAAGGAGGTGTCAGAAAAAAATCTGGCAAGAATTATACAAGCTAGGATAGAAGAAATTTTTGAATTTGTCCAATGGGAAATAAATAGATCAGGATATCAAAACAAACTTTTGGCAGGTATGGTATTGACAGGAGGAGGTTCTTTACTAAAAGACATAGACCTTTTAGCCGAATTACAAACAGCTATCAATACTAGACTGGGACAACCAACCGAGCATTTAGCTCATGGTTACAATGAAGAATTAACTTCCCCCATTTATTCAACAGGAATTGGTTTATTGATACATGCAATTAAACAAGGAAATTTCGATAACGATACAGAAGAAATCAAGAAAAAAGTTGAACTAGCTGTAGATTCTGAAGAATCAAAAGGAGAAGAAATAGGAAATGAATCTCAGACAACAAACTCAAAAAAGACCCATAAATGGTTAAACAAAGTATTCTCCTACACAAAAGAATTCTTTGAAAGTACGCCTGATTCTGAATTTTAAAAAGATATTGAACAACAAACGAAAATTAAACTCAAATAACAAATAATTTATTAAAATTTAATATTATGCAATTTGATATACCTAAAAAAGAAAGCTCAATAATAAAAGTCCTAGGAGTAGGCGGTGGTGGATCTAACGCAGTAAATCACATGTTTAAAACAGGAATAAATGGAGTAGATTTCGCGATATCCAATACAGACATCCAATCTATGGAAGCTTGTGAAATAGATATAAAACTACAATTAGGCCCGGTGACTACTGAAGGAAGAGGCGCAGGATCTATTCCTGAAGTGGGCAAAGAGGCTTGTATAGAATCAATTGACAATGTCCGAGATTTCCTAAGCAACAATACAAAAATGGTATTTATCACAGCAGGTCTTGGAGGTGGAACAGGGACTGGTGCTGCACCAATTATCGCAAAAGCGGCAAAGGATATGGGCATATTAACAATTGCAATAGTAACCTTACCTTTCAAGTTTGAAGGCACAAGAAGAATTAGACAAGCCTATGAAGGTTTGGAGGATTTAAAGAAAAATGTAGATTCTATCCTAATCATCTCAAATGATAAATTGAGAATGATGTACGGAAACCTTCCTATTTCTGAAGCATTTGCATATGCAGATGATATCTTGACAACAGCAGCGAAAGGAATAGCTGAAATAATAACAATACCGGGATATATTAATGTAGATTTTGAAGATGTAAATACAGTAATGCGTTCAAGTGGCATAACAGTAATGGGTAGTGCTGCAGCCGAAGGAGAAAACCGAGCAATAAAAGCTGTCGAAGCTGCATTAAACTCACCGCTTCTCGAAGATAATGATATCAGAGGTGCAAAACACATTCTTCTCAATATCACATCCGGAACAAAAGAAGTAACAATGGATGAAATAGGTGAAATAACAGAGTATATCCAAGGTGAGGCAGGCTATGGAACAGATCTTATTTGGGGTAATTGTGTAAATGAAAACCAAGGAGAAAAAATCAATGTAACAGTTATAGCGACTGGTTTTGAAGTAAATAATTCGGATAGTAAAAACTCAAGTAAAAAGGAAAAAGTAGTAGTAAAACTTGACGAAGATTCTCATAATAAAAACAATGAATTGAATTTGGAACTACAATTTGACAATGATGATTCTTTCAATATTGTGAATTTTGAAGTAGATGATATAAAAGATACAATTGACGCTTTTAGTACTTCTTCAAATAAAGATGATAGCTTCGAATTCAGAGATGAAAGAGAACAAAGACTGGAAAAATTAAGATTAAGTTCGTATTCGCACAAGTCAAGGCCAAGTCAAGAAACAAATAAAAAAGTTTCATTAGACAGCCCCAATATGATACACAAGTATGAAAATGAACCTGCTTACAAAAGAAAACAAGTACAACTGGAAGAAAAACCGGCAAAATACGATACAGATAAAAGCAACTTCAAGGTAGGTATTGATGAAGATGAACCGCTTGAAAGAAATAACAGATTTTTACACGATAACGTAGATTGATACTTAATGATACAAAAATTCTATATAGGTTTCGTCTCCTATATATTCATGTAGATAAGCATGAGATTGGTTTATTAATTGTCCGGGTTTCCCAGACTCGGACATTTTTAAAAAAATAATAACATCCTGAAAACGATAAAATTTTATAGGTTTTCGTCTGCCTATATATTCATGTAAATAAGCATGAGATTGGTTTATTAATTGTCCGATTCTCCCAGAATCGGACTTTTTTTATATCCAAAACAAAAACCCTTTCTACGTTTATAATGTTACAATGAAGTAAATCAAATAGCATACAAAATGAAAGAAAAAACCGCGTACTTAATCAGCATAGGGGATGAACTGTTAATAGGGCAAGTCAAGGACACAAATGCCGCATGGATAGCAGAACAATTAACAGGTCTAGGTGTAAGTGTAAAAAAGATAATGGCTGTACAGGACACGGAAAGTGAAATTATTGATGCCTTGAGTGAGGCCGTAGCCAAAGTTGATATCGTCATCACTACGGGAGGCCTGGGTCCGACAATAGATGATATAACAAAAAAAACATTTGCTAAATTCCTCAATATTGAAATGGAATACAATGAAGAATTTTACAATAAAGTAAAAGCGTATGTTGAAATGAGAGGAGGTGATATAAAGGAAATGCTATACAATTACAGTTATTTCCCTAAAGGAACAATATTTTTAAAAAATAGAGTGGGCTCTGCTCCCGGAATGCTATTTAGTAAAAACAATACTAAAATTATTTCCATGCCCGGTGTGCCCCCGGAAATGAAAAGTATTTTTGTAGAAGAAGTAATTCCTCTGCTCAACAAAGACAATAGTGATTTTCATATAATCAAAAAAACTATACTCACAGCAGGAGAGTTGGAAGCTGTTATAGCAGACAAATTGAAAGATATTGTCAATGATTTGCCGAAAAATATGTCCTTTGCCTATTTACCCAATCTCGGAAGAGTCAGACTTCGCCTTACGGCAAGGGGAAATAATAAATCTAAGCTTGAACAACTAATTCAAATATTTTCTCTTAAAATTCACGAACGTATTGGAGATTTGATTTTTGGATACGAGGATGATACAATTGCAAATGTAGTAGGAAAAATACTTTCTGAAAATCAACTCCACCTCGCGACCGCAGAAAGCTGCACGGGGGGGATGATAGCACATTTTGTCACATCAATTTCAGGATCATCTGCATACTATAAGGGAAGTGTAATTGCTTATTCCAATGAAATAAAAGAACAAATTTTGGGTGTAAGTCACAAAACTCTAGAAAAACATGGCGCTGTAAGTGAAGAAACCGCAAAAGAGATGGTAAGTGGAGTATTAAAAGCTCTGAACTGCAATATAGCTTTGGCAACAACAGGAATCGCCGGTCCAACCGGAGGAACTAAAGAAAAACCTGTTGGCACAATATGGCTAGCAGTAGGAACAAAAGATAGAATCGAAACATTAAAATTACAATTAGGAAAAAATAGATTGAAAAATATCGAAACTAGCACAGTTCTTGCACTTAATCTATTGCGAAAGTTTTTATTATCAAAAAAATGATATAATTTTACAAAAATTTTAATCTATGTCTATATACAAATTGCTAATGCCACAAATGGGAGAAGGTGTAATTGAAGCAACCATAATCAGTTGGTTGAAAAATGAAGGTGATAATATTTCTGAAGACGAAACCATCTTGGAAGTAGCAACTGACAAAGTAGATACAGAAATACAATCCCCAGTCTCCGGAACTGTGCAAAAAATCAATTTCTCTAAAGACGAAATAGTACCTGTTGGTCAGGTTTTAGCACTTATCGAAACCGATGATATTGCACAAAACGAAACGATAATCGAAGTTATTGAAGAAGAAAATGCCACCATAGAAATAGAACAGGATTCCTCCTCTCCTACTCCCGATTTATCAACTAAAACAATAAAGAAACAATTGACTCCACTCGTTAGAAACATAGCTAAAAAAGAAAATATTACAGCAGTCGAACTAGATAAAATACAAGGAACAGGAGCAAATCAAAAAATAACAAAAAGAGATTTATTAAAATATATTGAAGACAGGAAAGTAGAAAAACCAAAACAAGCAATATCCGTTGACAACTCAAAATACATTTTTTCCACAGCAGGAGATGAAATCCAAAAGATGGATAGGATGCGAAAACTGATAGCCCAACATATGGTGGACTCTAAGCGAATAGCACCCCATGTGACTTCTGTAGTTGAAACAGATATGACGAATTTGGTAAAATGGAGAAACAGAATTAAAACCTCTTTCCAAGCAAAACACAATCAAAAAATTACTTATACACCGATATTTATTGATGCTGTTGTCAAAGCCTTAAAAGATTTTCCTTTGGTCAACTCATCGGTAGACGGTGATAGTATTATTGTAAGAAAACCTATAAACATAGGAATAGCAACTGCGCTGCCAAATGGAAACCTAATCGTGCCGGTAATAAAAAATGCAGACTTACTCAATCTTGAAGGATTAACCAAATCAGTAAATGATTTAATCGGACGAGCAAGAGAGAATAAATTAAAACCGGATGAAATACAAGGGGGCACTTTTACCATTACCAATCTAGGCTCAATGGGTAATATCATTGGAACTCCTATCATCAATCAGCCCCAAGTGGCTATACTGGCTGTAGGACTCATTGAAAAAAAACCTGCTGTTTTAGAAACAGAATTTGGTGATGTTATTGCAATAAGAAACAAAATGTATTTATCTTTGTCGTATGATCACAGGGTCGTGGACGGATTTTTAGGAGGCTCTTTCTTAAAAAGAATTTCAGATTATCTGGAAAATTTCGACACTAATCTAAATTTTTAAAATGCTGAACAATAATTCACAGATATACAAATTTTCATTATTGCTTATCTTTTTAGCATTAGGGTTTTTTGCATATGGTCAATCTCCTTTAAAAATTGCCAATAATTTATTCAAATCAGAAAAATATTGTGAAGCCCTAAAATACTACAACAAACATCTTTCAAATTTTGCAGATGATCGAGCTTACTTAAACCGAGGTATTTCCAATTATCATTGCATGCATTTCAAAAAGGCTATAGAGGATTTTAATAATACTATTGCCATGGGAAATGATGACAAAAGGATTAATCTGTACCTAGCCAAAACATATCATCATATTCAAAAATTTGAAAAAGCTATTATATACTATAAAAAATATTTGAGTGATATTGGAAACAATTCAGAAAGAAAAGAAACTTTAAATCAAATTAAAAGATGCTCTAATGCAATTAAATTAAAATATAAACCTACTGATCATTTTATAGAAAATTGGGGTGCAGAAATCAACACCCCATATAATGATATTTCACCAATCCAAAGCCCCAGTGACATCCATCATTTTTATTTTTCTTCCGATAGAATTTACGGCTTAAAAAAGACTAAACAATACAAAGAGTTTCAAGTGGATTTCTCAGATGGAGACTGGGAAAAACTATTTGATATCTTTAGCTCCCAAAACAATAAAAATACTGTATTTCTTGACTTCTTCAATGGAAATAAAAAAATTGCTTATTTTATGGGACCGTCATTATTTATAGGCTCAATTTTTATCTCTGATTATTCACATGCAGCAAAACAATTGAATACTGAGGATAAATTAACAGCACCTATTAAAGCAGAATTTGGCTTTAGATATTTGCAATTTGTAAATGACTCAACTTTGGTATTCTCTTCAAATATGAAAGGTGGATTTGGCGGCTATGATATATATCTGACCGGATTTAGAGATGGCAAATGGTTTCAACCGGTAAACCTAGGTAGTAAAATTAATACAAAATATGATGAGATTAGCCCTTTTATTACAAAAAATGGTGAAAACCTGTATTTTAGCTCAAACAACCTGAATTCGATAGGTGGCTTTGATGTATTCGTAAGCAAATTTAGCTATGCTGATGACGATTGGTCAAAACCAAAAAATCTCGGATTACCAATCAGTTCTTCTGCTGATGAAATCGGATTCAGAGTATTGTCCTCAGGCAAAGGAGGCATTTTTAATTCCAACAGAAAAGACATGGGTTTTGGAGGTCATGACTTATATTGGATATATTTTAAGAAGCTTGTAGATGCCAACAGAGCATATGCCAATGAAATCCCCTACCTTAGAAATAGACACCTAAAACAAATCGACAATCCATCTATACCAATAGATGAAGATAATACTGTCGCCATCAACACAGTAAAAGAACAAAAAGAGGTTAAGGTAATCAAATCGGACAAAACCAATAAAGATATTAAACAGAAATCTAATAGTAAAATCACAGTACCTACTACCAAGGAAAAAGTAAAAATCATACCTAAACCTGCTGAAAACACACCAGAGAAAAAACAGAAAAAAAGTGTACAGAAGGTAATTAAACAAAAAAATCATAAAACAAAAAATAAAAAAACTAACTTTGTTGTACCATTGATTTTTATAAAAGACAACAAATTTAGAGATAAAGAAACCGTAACTGAATTCATTGACAACATAGCTATTTTAATGAAAAGAAATCCTGAAATCACCATCGAATTTGTTGGAAATTCATTTAAATCAGAGAAGTCCGACCTTCTCAATTCATTAAGAATAACTGAAAGTTTAGCAGATTCCTTGACGTTAAGAATGATAGAACCTAATAGGATAATCCTCAAAGGAGTTGGGGCATCATTGCCGGCAGCAAAACCTTATGGACCAAAAAGATCGAAAAATATAATCAAAAAAGCTAATAATAGAATTGATGTTTTTATTCATAGTCCAAAAAACCTACCGGTGAATATTAAAAATGAACGGCTTTATATCAGTAGATCGATTGAAGACGCAAGATATAAACTATACAAAACCATAATAAAAGGTCTTACTTATAAAATTCAAGTGAAAAAAGGCGATTTTCTGTTTTTAGTAGATTTGCTTGATAAATACCAAGATTCCAGTATCGAAAAAGATGTTACAAGTAAAAAGTACTACTACACAGTCGGTCTGTATAAGGAATATGCCTCAGCAAAAGATTTGTATAAAAAAATACTTTCTTCCGGTCAAAATAATATAAAAATTATTCCTTATATAGACGGAATAAGAATAAACAAAAAAGATATCCTAAACAAAGCAAAAATATATTTGGATCTCGTTAATTATCTCGAAGATAACAAAAACTAACCAAATGAAAATAACAAAAGATATAACAATAGAAGATTTAATAGAAGAATACCCTTTTTCGGTAAAGTATCTTTCAACCAAAGGGATAAGATGTATAGTCTGCGGAGAACCAATATGGGGAACGCTGGAAGAAGCATGTATTGAAAAGAATTTTACTGAAGAAGACATTATTCAGGCTGTAAAGGAATTGAATGAATTAAATAAACAAAATAATTAAACAAATAAGTATTATCAATTATGATGACAAAACAAGAAATATTGGACAAATTGGGACTCTCAGACGTAAACATGGGATTGACCACAGGAACAGAGTGGTTTGACACAAAAGGAAAAACTACTACTTCTTATTCTCCTATAGATGGCAAAGAGATAGCTAGTGTGAAAAACGGTACTCTAGAAGATTATGAAATGGTAATCAACAAAGCCAGAGAAGCTTTCAAAACATGGCGAATGGTACCCGCACCGGTACGCGCAGAGGTAGTAAGACAAATAGGACTCGCATTGAGAGAATACAAAGAACCACTTGGCGCTTTGGTAACTCTTGAAATGGGTAAGATTTATCAAGAGGGATTGGGTGAAGTTCAAGAGATGATTGACATCTGTGATTTTGCCGTTGGACAAGCTAGACTAATGAATGGATTTAACCTTCAATCAGAAAGACCAATGCACAGGCTTACAGAACAATATCAACCTCTCGGAGTTGTCGGCATAGTAACATCATACAATTTTCCGGTTGCCGTTTGGGCTTGGAACTCTGCATTAGCTATAGCCGCAGGTGATGTTGTCATCTGGAAACCATCTTCCAAGACTCCATTGACTGCGATTGCTACTATGAATATTATTCAAAATGTACTAAAAGATAATAATGTGCCGGAAGGAGTATTCAATATGATGGTTGCAAAATCATCTGTGATGGGAGACAATTTCTTAGGAGACAAAAGAGTTGACCTACTCTCATTGACAGGTTCGACTGCCGTTGGGAAAAGAGCTGCACAGATAGTAGGAAAAAGATTAGGAAAGACATTGCTAGAGTTGGGAGGAAACAACGCCGTAATCGTAACCCCAAATGCAGATTTGAAACTAGCCATACCTTCTACTGTTTTTGGCACAGTGGGTACTGCCGGTCAAAGATGTACAACTACTAGAAGAATTATCATTCATGAAGACATATATGACAATTTTGTTGAAAAATTTGTAAATGCTTATAAAAGTGTAGAAAAAAAGATTGGAAATCCCCTTGATTCAAATACATTAGTAGGTCCTCTAATCGACAAATACTCCGTAGAGTTATTTCAAGAGGCAGTAACAAAAGTAACAGAAGAAGGAGGCAAAGTATTATTTGGGGGAGATATTGCAAAGGGTCAAGGACTGGAAAACGGGCTTTATGTAGTTCCTGCAATAGCAGAAGCACAAAATCATTTTCAAATAGTGCAGGAAGAAACTTTTGCTCCAATTGTTTACCTGATAAAATACTCCGGATCTGTTGAGAATGCAATTGCAATAAACAATGATGTACCTCAAGGATTATCTTCTGCTATATTTACCAAAGATTTACTTGAAGCTGAAACTTTCCTATCGGGAATGGGCTCTGATTGTGGTATTGCCAATGTCAATGCAGGAACATCAGGCGCAGAAATCGGCGGGGCTTTTGGAGGAGAAAAAGAAACCGGGGGTGGAAG
This sequence comes from Saprospiraceae bacterium, assembly GCA_026986005.1. Classification (GTDB taxonomy): domain Bacteria; phylum Bacteroidota; class Bacteroidia; order Chitinophagales; family Saprospiraceae; genus JADJGA01. The sequence goes on along the minus strand of JALSPK010000148.1, from coordinate 10,303 downwards.
AGAAAGTGGCTCTGATGCCTGGAAAGTGTATATGAGAAGACAAACCAGCACAATAAATTACAGTACTGACCTGCCTCTAGCACAAGGAATAGAATTTAATTTGTAAATTCTTGTAAAAAAAGCGGTGTAAAAAACACCGCTTTTTTTATCAATTATCCTTGCCGTACCAAATCAAAGTCACACCATTCTTCTCTACAAACTCTTTTAAATTTAACATGTAAGGAATAAATATTATCTTCGTCCCAAAAGATGATTTTCCTTTAAACTTTAAATGAGCCGCTTTTAATACTAAATGATTGTAGATTGTAATATTTTCAATAGTATCAGTAGGATACTTATATGTTTTAAAATAATTAGATATATAAATAGAATTATCGTCAGAGTCCACTCTCTTCAATCTAAAAAAAGTAAAAGCAAAAAACACAATACCTATAATCACAAATATAGTAGATTGCAGCTGAAATGTATCATTTGCTATTTGTGGTGCTTCTATAGGATTTGTAATATAAGAAGCCACAACGAAAGCTCCAAAAAAAACTATCCAAAAAATTGGAATAAACAATTTCAGCATTAATGTATAATTTGAAGACAATCTATTCATTTTCTTTATTTTTTTTATCAACCCTTTTCGCTACAATAACCCCAACCTCATATATAAATAATATAGGTATCCCTATCAATACCTGTGTAAAAATATCAGGAGGAGTAATAATCGCTGCTAATATCAAAATCACTATTATCGCATGCCTCCTGTAAGATTTCATTATTTTAGAATTTATAATCCCTGCTTTTGCTAAGAAATAAACAACTACAGGTAATTCAAAAACAATCCCCGCTGGCAATGTCAACATTGTTAAGAATCCAACATATGAATCAAGCGTTGGGGATGTCTGAGCAAAATCACCTACAGTATACTCAGCAAAAAACTTGATAGCAAATGGAGCTATAACAAAATATCCAAACGAAATACCAAAAAAGAATAAAAAAGAACAAATCAACACTACACTAGCTGTTATCTTTTTCTCTTTTCCCTCCAACCCCGGAGATATAAATTTCCAAACCTCTCGCATCACCAAAGGAAATGCCGCTACAAATCCCAAAACCAAAGAAACCTTAATATGAACAAAAAACTGTTCTCCCATCACTCTGGTTATTAACTTCAAATTTGGCGGCTGTATACACATTCTGTCACTCAACGCACAAAAAAACCGGTATGTAGGAAAATCGGAATACAAATGAGCAGAAATAATGTACCTAAATACAAAATCCTTGGAAATAAATACTACTATTGCGATAACAACAATATATAGCAAAGAGCGAAATATCGTCCATCTCAACTCTTCTAAATGTTCAAAAAAACTCATTTCCTTAGCAGGATTTGGCAGTTTCTTAGGTTTTTTTTTCTTACTTGAAAAGACTTCCATTGTTCACCTTTTATTAACACAAACCACGAAATTATGATTTTTTATAGAATAATACAACAATATAAAAAATAAAATGTTAGAGCTATTGAATATTTATTAATATAGAAAAAATTAAAAAAAAGATGAAACTTAAATTAGTAGTAGTAGTATCAATGCTTTTATTCGGCTCAAATATCGTATTAGGCCAAGCAAATTGGACCACTGATTATGAAACTTCAATGGCAAAAGCTAAACTAGACAAAAAGCCTGTTTTGTTACTTTTCACAGGATCAGATTGGTGTCCTCCTTGTAAACGTCTTCACAGAGCAATTTTTGATAGCAAAGATTTTGAAGAATTCTCAAAAGACAATCTTATCCTTATTAAAGCGGATTTTCCTAAAAGAAAAAAATTACCTTCCAAACAAAGGATTCACAATGAAAAACTTGCAAGACAATATAATGTTAGAGGATTCCCCACAACACTTATTTTGGATTTGGATGGCAAAGTGATAAACAAACGAGTAGGTTATAGTGGAATCTCTCCGGCCGAATATATTGAAAGGATAAAAGAAGTTGCCAAATCCATAAAATAATTAAAGAAAAAGTACTAATTATATGAAAACAGTTGCCATTGTAGGTAGACCAAATGTAGGAAAATCTACATTGTTTAATAGACTCTCCGGTGAAAGACACGCTATTACAGACAATATTAGCGGTGTAACGAGAGACCGTATTTACAATTCATGCGAATGGAATGGCAAAGAGTTTTCAATAATAGATACAGGTGGTTTTGTCAAAAACTCCAATGATATTTTTGAAGCAGCTATTAGAACTCAAGTTCAAATCGCAATAGAAGAAGCTGATATCATCATCTTTTTAGTCGATACCACAACAGGTATTACCGATTTGGATGATGCAATTGCAAATTTATTGCGCAGAAGCAAAAAGACAGTTTTCTTAGCAGTCAACAAAGTAGACAATCACGCCAGAATGCTTGACGCAAATGAATTTTGGAGTTTGGGTTTTGAAAACACATTCTTCATCTCAGCTATAAATGGTGGAGGCTCCGGCGAATTATTGGATGCAATAACAGAATTGATAGATAGTGATGATAACGATAATGATTTTGAGGAAGAATATCCCAAAATATGTGTTGTAGGTCAACCAAATGTTGGCAAATCATCATTTATCAATGCATTGATGGGAGACGAAAGAAATATCGTCACAGATATAGCGGGAACAACCAGAGATTCAATCCACACTCTATACAACAAATTCGACAAGAGATTTTATTTGGTCGATACAGCCGGCATAAGAAAAAAAAGCAAAGTTCATGAAGATCTTGAGTTTTATTCCGTACTAAGAGCTATTAGAGCAATAGAAGATTCGGATATAGCAATATTGATGATAGATGCCAAAGCAGGTCTTGAATCTCAAGACTTAAGTATTTTGGATTTGGCTATCAAGAGAAAAAAAGGTATTGTGATATTAGTAAACAAATGGGATCTAATAGAAAAAGAAACCAACACCGCAAAGGAGTTTACGGAAAAAATCAAAAGAAAAATCGGTTTCTTTGATGATGTCGATATTATATTCACTTCTGTCCTTGAAAAGCAACGGATTTTCAAGGCTGTAGAAGCAGCTTTGGATGTATATGAAAGAAGAAATCAAAAATTTAAAACATCTGAACTCAATGAGTTTATGCAAGAAGCCATTCAGAGAGTCCCGCCACCTACATATCGAGGTAACTATGTTCAGATAAAATACGTCAGCCAAATTCCAAAATATTATCCGGCATTCGCTTTTTTCTGCAATTACCCCGATCAAATTAAGGCTAGTTATAAGAATTATTTGGAAAATCAATTGAGAAAAAAATACAATCTCACAGGAATACCTATAAGCATATATTTTAGAAAAAAATGAAAATAGACAATACGTATATCGAAGGTTTATTGGTCATCACTCCCAAAGTTTTTGAAGATGAAAGGGGGTATTTTTTTGAAACTTATAATCAATCCCTTTTCAATCATAAAACAGGATTAAATGTAAATTTTGTTCAGGACAATGAATCAAAATCATCTTATGGTACACTGAGAGGCTTGCATTACCAAAGAGGTAAATTCGCTCAAGCCAAATTGGTCAGAGTTTTGTCAGGAACTGTTTTAGACATAGCAGTAGATATCAGAATAAACTCTGAAACCTATGGAAAGTATTTCGCAATAGAACTAAGTTCAAGCAACAAAAAACAATTGTTTATCCCAAGAGGATTTGCCCATGGATTTGTGGTTCTGAGCGATGAAGCTGTTTTTGCTTATAAATGCGATAATTATTATAATAAAGAATCAGAAGGAGGAATCATATACAATGACCCTGTTATCAATATTGATTGGATAATTCCCGCAGATGATTTTATCCTCTCACAAAAGGATAAAGAAAACCCGCTTCTTGGCAAACACCTGAGCTTTAATTAAAATTATTAACAACATACATAATGAAAGTATTAGTAACAGGATCAAATGGACAGCTAGGTAAATCAATTCAGAAAATAGCTATATCTTATCCAAAGTTACAATTTACTTTCACAGATGTTGAAGATCTGGACATTACCAATTACAAACAAGTGTTAGACTATTTCCATCACTTAAAACCCGATTATTGTATCAATGCAGCAGCCTACACACAGGTAGACAAAGCTGAAACTGAAGTAGAATTAAATAAGCTTATAAACATCACTGGTCCATCGAACCTTGCAAAAGCTTCAAAAGCTGTAAATACAAAGTTAATCCATATATCAAGCGACTATGTTTACAATAACAATTCAGAAGAGATAATGACAGAAGAATCTCCTACAAACCCGAAAGGTCAGTATGCTGTTAGTAAACTAAAGGGAGAGATTGAAATCAAAATAACAATGGATGCATATTTTATCATCAGAACCTCTTGGTTATACTCAGAATTTGGTAATAATTTCGTAAAAACTATGCTTAGATTAGGAAAAGAACGAAAATCTCTAAATGTGGTGAACGACCAAATAGGAAGCCCCACTTATGCAACGGATTTAGCCGATACAATTTTACATATTGTAATAAATAACAATAACAAATTCGGGACTTACAATTACAGTAATGAAGGCTTTACTTCATGGTATAATTTCACCAAAAAGATTTTTTCCAAAAACAATATAGATTGTGAAGCGACCCCAATTCCAAGTACAGAATATCCAACAATTGCACCCAGACCCCTAAATAGCAGAATGTCTAAAGAAAAAATAATTTTTAACTTTGAGTTAAAAATTCCACTTTGGAGCAAAAGTTTGGATAAATGTTTAAGAAATATTAAGTTTTCTTAAAAAATAAAGAAAAATCTTATGCCCCTATTTCAGCAGAAGTATTTTGTTTTAAAAACACTAAATACACGAAACATTATATGCTTTTATTAAGAATAATACAAAAATAACAAAATATACTTTTGTTTATCAAAAAATGTCATTACATCATATTATTTATTTATAATATATTTTAATACCTATCTTTCTAATATTTATACTTAAGCAAATAAATTGTCATAAAATCTTTATTTTTATTTAACGTAAAATTATTTTTAAATTAATAATTAATTTTTTAAATTTGTACATGCTTTACTCTTCAACTTAAGTGATAAAGCATATACGAGTGCAAATTATTATTTTTTTAAACAAAAACGTATGATATGAAAAAACTCTTACTTTTACTATTTACCGTTGTTTTGGCTTCATCTGGTATGATGGCTCAAAAAATGGTACATGGTACAGTTACAGACGACACAGGTGAAGCCTTAATAGGCGCTTCAGTTGTAGTTAAAGGAAATCCATCAAATGGTACAATTACCGACCTTGATGGTAAATTTAAGATGAAAGTCTCAAATGATGCAACAGCATTGCTTGTTTCTTTTATCGGTTACACTCCTATGGAGGTAGAAATAGGATCTTCTGGAGAAGTAATGGTAACACTATCTTCAGGTATTCAATTAGAAAATGTAGTGGTTACTGCATTGGGAATACCAAAGGAAGCAAAAGCACTTGGTTATGCAGTCCAAGAGGTCGGAGGAGAAGACCTAAACAAGGCGAGCCAAACGGATGCTATTAGTGCTTTATCCGGAAGAGTATCCGGAGTACAAATTTCCTCATCGACAAATATGGGGGGATCGAGTAGGATTCTTATCCGTGGAGCAAATTCAATTACACAAGGTAACCAACCATTATTTATTGTTGATGGTATTCCTTTGGACAACTCAAACTACAGTGGTAGTGGAGCTTCCTCAGGAGGTGGTGGTGTTGACTTTGGTAATATGCTGAACGACCTTAATCCGGATGAGATAGAAAGTATATCTGTACTAAAAGGACCGGCAGCTGCTTTGTACGGTTCAAGAGCTTCAAATGGAGTAGTACTTATCACAACTAAAAAAGGTAAAAAAGGAAGTAAAGGCTTTTCTGTAGACTTCACATCTAAGGTTGGTTTCGAAAGCGTTGCAACTCTGCCCAAATTACAAAGAAAATATGGTGGAGGTGCAATTGTTAGTGATGAAGACGGAGGTGTAAATGGATTTGAACAAGTTGAGTATAAAGGACAAAAGTATTTGGCTCCTCAGTATCAAGTTGATGAATCATGGGGTCCTAAGTATGATGCGAATATCAATGTTGTACAATGGGATGGATTCAATGAAGATGGTACAGTAACAGCTAGACCATGGGTTGCTCCTGTTCATGATGTTGAGGACTTTTGGGATAGAGGTATGACTGTTTCTAATGCTATAGGCATAAATAAAACAGGAGATGATTATACAACAAGATTCTCTTACAAAAACACTTCTGTCGCAGGAACAATGCCTAATTCAAGTATGGGCAAAAATGATTTTAAATTAGCTGCTGATGTTGATTTAACAAGTAAATTAAATATAAGTAGTAATTTGAATTTTGTTAAGACTAACACAGTAGGTAGACCAACTTTGGGATATACTGATAATTCAGTTGGTCAAAAGTTTTTCCAATGGGGACAAAGACAATTGGACTTTGAAAATTTAAAAGCGTACAAAACATCTACAGGCATTCAAAGAACTTGGAATCGAAAATCATTTTTTGATGGTACACCAAAATATTCAGACAATCCTTATTGGACTGCTTATGAAAATGCACCTGAAGACTCTAGAAACAGACTATTTGGATCTCTTTCCGCTTCATATGAGTTGTATGAAAACTTAACATTAAAAGGAAGTGTTTACGGAGACTATTACAATTACTTAGTAAGACAGAAAACTTCTGTAGGTTCTCAGTCAACAGCTTCTTTTTCTGAAGCTACAAGAGAGAGAGCTGAATTCAATTATGAATCAACTTTGACTTATCTTAAGAACTTTGATGATTTTAATATTTCAGGTTTAGTGGGTCTTAACAAAAGAGTATCAAGATATGATCTTTTAGCTGGTCAATCATCAGGAGGTTTAATCGTTCCGGGTGTTTACAATCTCAGCAATTCAACTGATAGTCCGATATTAACCGATTATACTAATGAGAAAGTTGTGAATTCTACATTTGCAAGTTTATCATTTGATTACAAAAACATGTTCTATTTAGAAGGAACATATAGAATAGATTGGTCTTCAGCATTACCTAACGATAACAACAAGTATTCATACCCATCACTATCAGGTAGTTTTGTGTTTTCAGAATTAGTTGATGTTCCATGGCTTAACCTTGGGAAACTAAGACTTGGATGGGCAGAAGTAGGAAATGATACAGGCCCATACAATGTTTACTCAACTTATGGATACAACAGTAATGGAGCATTCTTAGGAACACCTAGAACTTATGTTAAATCAGGTTTATTGAATGAGAATTTAAAGTCTGAAACAACTAGATCAAGAGAAGTTGGAATTGATTTGATATTTTTTGATAGAAGAGTTGATTTTGCAGGAACATATTTTAGCAATTCAACTTTTGACCAAATCATGCCTCTTCAGGTATCAAACACAACAGGATACAGCTCTAAATATATAAATGCAGGTGAGATGAGCAACAAAGGTATTGAATTATCATTAGCTTTGACTCCTATTAGAATGCAAGATTTTGAATGGACTATAGGATTTAATTATACTAAAGTAGAAAATAAACTAGAAAAATTGTACGGAGATCTAAAATCATTAGATATTCAGAGAGCTCCTTTTGGAGGTGTATTTTTAAGAGCTAGTTTAGGAGACGCATATGGAGAAATTTGGGGAACTGATTTCCTTTATGATAGTGATGGAAACAAAGTAATCCTAGACAATGGTTATTATGCATCAACACCTAACTTAGTACCTCTTGGATCAGTATTACCTGATTATACTCTAGGTATTAAAAATGACATTACTTTTAAGAGATTTGATTTAGGATTCTTATTTGATATCAGAAAAGGAGGTGTATTTTATTCTCTATCTCATATGTGGGGAATGTACTCAGGTATGTATGCAGAAACTGCAGGTGTAAATGATAAAGGAAAAGAGATCCGTGATGCTGTTGCTGATGGTGGTGGAATCAAGCTTGAAGGCGTAACAGGAACTGTGACATTTGATGATGATGGAAATTATATTGTTACAGAGACTGCGCCTAACGAAAAATATGTTTCGGCAAGAGGATGGGCAGCAAGACACTACCATGGATTTGGATATCCAAGTGCTCAGTCTGTATTCAAAGCTGATTATATCAAATTAAGAGAAGTAACTTTTGGTTATTCTATTCCAACAAAAATATTTAAAGGTTTTGTTAGTAGTGCAAGAATTGCCCTATATGGTAAAAACTTACTTACTTTTGGTTTAGACAAAGAAGGTTTTGACCCTGAAATGACTGCAAATGGATCAGGAAACATTCAAGGTTTGGATGGTGGATTACAACCTATTTTCAAATCATATGGTGTTATTTTAAACTTTAATTTCTAATACAATTTAAATAGTATATATATGAAAAATATAAAATTATTAACAGTTTTAGGTATGATGTTGCTACTATTTAGTTGCGATGTGGATTACAAAGACAATCCAAACGAACCAACAAGTGTTCCAACATCTACTCTATTCAACAACAACATGAAAAATCTAGTAGATAACACTAGAAATACTTTCTTTGCCGGAAGATTTACCTATTGCACAATGCAATATTGGCAACAGTCTGAATACGGTGATGAAGATAGATACTTGTATCGTGAATCAATGCGACAAAATCAAAACAATCTTTTCAGAAGAGCAGCAAACTTCAAAGAGATTATTGATTTGAATTCAAACGAAGATACTAAAGCATCCGCGGCTGCATCAGGATCAAATCAAAATCAAATCGCTCAATGCCGTATTATGTTGGCATATACTTTTGATTTAATGGCTAGTGTTTGGGGAGACATACCTTATTATTCTTATGGAAGTGATGATGCTGATTTTCAAGCTTTACACGTAGCAGGCTATGCTGAAGATGAGCAAATATTAACACCAAAGTATGCTTCTCAGGATAAAATATATGCTGATATTTTAAAAGAATTGAGTGAAGCAGCTGATCAATTAGATACAGATGCTGATGGTATTCAAGGTGATGTCTTATACGGTGGAGATGTAGCAAAGTGGAAACTTTTTGCAAACTCACTTAGATTTAAAATTGCTAACAAAATAAAAGGAGCAAACGCTGATTTGGCTAATCAACATATTACAGATGCATTAGCTGATGGAATTTTCACTTCAAATGCAGATAATGCTATGTTTGCATATGAAAGCTCAGATAAAAATGCTTCAATGAACTATCGTGCATGGCATGTTAGCAACAGAAGTGATTTTGCTGTTAGTCACAGTTTTGTTACCCTATTGAAAGGCGAAAATCTGGTAGATACAGCAACTCATACTAGTATTGTCAAAGGAGCAAATGCTAATCCATTTTTTGGACTTACTGACCCAAGACTAAGTATTTATGCTCAACCAAATCCAAATGGAAACTTTGTGGGAATGTTCATTGCTGAAAGTTCTGCAGATGCAGCTACTTACACGGCAGAATCTTTACCTGGGAAAGCAATTATTGATGAGCCTACATATGCAGAAACATTGCTTGAGTATGCCGAAATTTGTTTTATACAAAGTGAACTAAATTCATGGGATCAAGGATGGTATGAGAAAGGGATAAGAGCTTCAATGGGAAAATGGGGCGTTGCAGATGCTGATATTGACACCTATATTGCTGCAGTACCTGCTGCAAGTGAGGAAAATGTCCTAACTCAAAAGTACATTGCACTGTATTTACAGGGACAATCTTCATGGTCAGAATACAGAAGAACAGGTTATCCTAAGACTTTGATACCTCCACATTCTGATTATGCTCTGTATATTCCTTCCAAAGATAAATGGTTAAATAAAGTTTTTAACCCTTTAGTTGATGAAGTAACAGACCTACCTTACAGAATGAGGTATCCTGCACAAGAACAAACTTTAAATGGTGATAACAGAAAAGAAGCTGTTAGCAAATTAGATAATGGCGATGTAATCTATTCCAAATTATGGTGGGATAAGAACTAAATAATTTGTTTCTTGGTAAAAACAAAGAGGCTCTGTAGTTATTTACAGAGCCTTTTTTCGTACATATTTCTATATTATCTTAAATTTTCTCCGTTCGCTATTTTTTTTTATATTTTTTTTGTATTATTGCAACAAATAATTCATTACTTTGTAGCGATTTATGTATTTAAGACATCTATATAACAAAATGACTTAATATGAAAACTCTATTTAATCTCTTTTTAGCAATTTTATTCTTTTATAATCTATCAGCAAGTAGTGCAGCTACCCCTCCGGAGAAAATATTTTGTCCGGATGATATAACTATTAGCTGTTGCCAAGATTATAACAATCTGGAAGTAACGGGT
>JALSPK010000147.1 GCA_026986005.1 Saprospiraceae bacterium | reverse complement strand
TCCACGGCGGTTTTTTTGACTTAGTTGATTATTCTCAATAGAAATATCAGCGGGTGCCTTTCCTAACATTAATGCTGATTCAAAAAAACCATGGCTTAGATTGCTTTTTTGACTAAAAACATGATACATGATAGCTTCACCAAATATAGCATTAAATTTTAATTTTTTTGCTTTTTCAATTAGAGCATCAAACATTTTATTCATAATGCCGTGTCCTTTATATCGTGGATCCACAACAACAACACCTATCTCTGCTATATTAGAATCTTCTTTTTTAACAAGTGCAAAATGTCCAATAAGTTGCTTTTGAACAAGAGCTACGATTGAAAATATAGTTTTATTTTCATATTCACGTATTTTTTTTGGATAATAAAATAACTCTTTAACATAACTATTTCCATAGTTCTGATAAATTAGCTTAGAAATGTATTCTTCATCTCCTTTTTCATAATCTCGTATAGTGATATCAATGTTTTGGTTGATTTTATGTAAAGGTTGGTTATGAATTTGATGTGAAAGATCATGTTTGTTTCTTTTTTGATAGGGTTTTAAATATTTGATAATTGAAAATTTTTTACCATTTTTACCAAGATTAACATATTCAAATTTATCTACAAGTTTATATACACGATTAAAACCTTTATCCTCCGACAGATTTATAGGCACACTACTATATTTTGTACTTTCCATAGGCATACCCCAGTCGTGTACATCAATACGCAATCCATAATCAAAAGGATGAAATACAATTTCAATTAATCCTTCTTGTTGTGAATAAGCATGTGTTATAGCATTTAAAAATAATTCATATATTGCATTGATTATTTGTTTTGTTTGTATTTGTGAGAAGTGAAGATCTTTAGAAAGTGAAACAATAGTATTAGATACTAAGTTAAAATAAGATTCTATGGCTGGAACTTTAAGTAATATAGTATGTTTCATGGTTTTTCTTTTTTAAGTAAACTTATAGCAGTTGAAGTTAATACTTTCATACCTATTCTAAGAGCATCATCATCAACATTGAAACGACTATTATGTTGAGAAACGCAAGTTTTTTTATCTTCATTACAAGTACCAAGACGAAAAAAAGCACCAGGTACTATCTGTAAATACTCTGAAAAATCTTCACCACCCATAACAGGTTCTTTTAAATCAATACAATTATCTTTGCCAATAATTTTATTAGCTTCTTGTACGATTACGTCAACTATTTTATCTGTATTTATTAGTTCTGGTTGTCCAAATTCATAGTTAAACTGATATCTAGCTCCCATTGTTTTACAAATACCTTTTATAGATTCTTCCATCATAATTGGAATTTTTTTGCGGATAGATTCGTCAATAGTTCGTACAGTTCCAGTTAAAAGAACATGATCACAAATGATATTTGATGCTTTCCCTCCTTCAATTGTACCTAGTGAAATTACAGCAGGATGCAATGGATTAACACGGCGAGAAACGATTAGATTTAATGAATTGACAATTAATGATGTTACCAATATTGCATCAACTCCTTCATGTGGTCTTGCTCCATGAGCAGAAGTACCAAATATTTCAATACTAAATACATCAGCAGATGCCATCATTACACCATATTTATATCCTATTTGACCAGTAGGAAGATATGGATAAGCGTGAAGACCTAATATCGCATCTACTCCCTTTAAGGCACCTCCAGCAATCATCTCTACACTACCTCCTATCTTACTTTCTTCAGAAGGTTGAAATATAAATCGTATATTTCCAGGTAATAAATCTTTATAAGGAGCTATTGCAATAGCTGCACCAAGAGCAATTGCAGTATGACTATCATGTCCACAAGCATGCATTACACCTTGAATTTGAGACTGATATGGCACTTTTGTTTGTTCGTCAATAGGTAGTGCATCCATATCAGCACGAATAGCTATACATCTTTGTTCTTTTGATGATGTTTTTAAATCAGCTATCAATCCAAAATGTGTATCAAATTCTGTAATCTTATATCCACTAGCTTCAAGTATGCCTTTGATTAGATATTTGGTATGCTCTTCATGTCCTGAAAGCTCAGGGTGTTGATGCAAATCATGACGAAGTGTGATTACTTTTTCGTTAATTTTTTCAATTTGAGAAAAAATTTGTTTTT
>JALSPK010000146.1 GCA_026986005.1 Saprospiraceae bacterium | reverse complement strand
TTCAGGCCAACCACTTGGATAAAAATTCGCTATCGCAAAGTTTCCATCCGAGGTTTTAACCATACTTCCATGCGGGTTATTCCCATATCGAGGCTTGGTAAATTCCGGAAACTTATTTATCCGCTCTACCTTTCCTCCTCTACTTACTTTTACTACCATCAAATCCCAGCCTTTTTTTTCATTGCCATCTATACGCCCCTCTATATAAAAATAATCTCCTTTACCATATATCGTCAATGGTGCAGGTCGCCATTTGGAATCCCTGAAAGTATCTATCACCAGCATATCAAGACTATCTCCTTGAAGATTGAATTTGTATATATTCCATATATTTCCTTTGAAACCTAAATAATACAAGGTATCCGAATCATATAAAAAATCTGTACCGTAAAATCCATCTCTAAATATGAATTTATTGATTTCATTGAAGCCACTATCTATTGCAAAAAAGTAATCAGGAAAAGTATATGTGTTATTTGTACTATCCCAAACTACTCCTCTCCCTGTGATATAATAATTGCCATCTATCAATTCGAGTTCATCTCCATAATCATGATTGTTCAAAACATCAAAGGCTTTTGAGAAGGTAGTCTGTGAATACGAAAATGGCATCAGCATCATTATTAATAAAAAAATAAAAATTGTTTTAACTTTATTCATCTGTTTAAATTTTTCTTCTTAAAAAAAAATTATTATCAAAAGACTTGCCAAGTCTATTATACTTCTAATGAAACATAGAGACTTGGCATGTCCCGAAAATAATTTATTTAACTGAATTAATCATTACTTTTTGTGTTTTCAATATCTTTTTATCTCCATCTTGTATCGTAAGGATATACACCCCACTTTGCAAGCCGGATACATTTATTGAAGTTTTCACTCCTTGTACAAAGTTATACTAGACCATCATAGAATTTTGTAATATAAAACGCATCTTTTGCACCTACTCTTATCCAAAAAATAGTCCCATAGCTACGGCTATGCAACGATTTTTTGAAATCGATTAGGCACAAAATTCACTATTTTCTAAATACAAAATTCTATCACGCTCTAGTATAACGTTTTTTTCCATCACTTTGCTGCCTATAAGATCATAAATACATACTTTGCCTTTTATCTTTTGCAGTCCAAACTACCATAATGTCGCCCCCAATGTATGATATGGACATGCCTATACCATAATGTCGTGCCTACGGCACTCAATGTATTTTAATACTTCACTTGCTCTACTACCATAATGTCGTACCTACGGCACTCAATGTATTTTAATACTCCACTTGCTCTACCATAATGTCGTACCTACGGCACTCAATGTATTTTAATACTTCACTTGCTCTACTACCATAATGCCGTACCTACGGCACTCAATGTATTTTAATACTTCACTTGCTCTACTACCATAATGTCGTACCTACGGCACTCAATGTATTTTAATACTTCACTTGCTCTACCATAATGTCGTACCTACGGCACTTTCTTTTGTTTCAAATAAATTTGAAACGCCTTTTAAAGTAAACCATCGGAAATTCAAGAGTGCCTGTACATTAGTTAGGACAGGCTTTAAATGGCATCGCAAATTTATTTGCGATATTAAATGAGTGACTTCTTTTGTTTCAAATAAATTTGAAACACCTTTTAGGACTTGAAAGCACGCTATAGCGTGACTTCAAAGCCGGCTTAGGATTGCTTCACTTCATTCGCAAAATCCTGCGTCTTTTGCAACTTTGTCTTTTTGCCTTTGAACTTTGAACTTTGTTCTGCCAAGCTACCTCCCAGCCTCCTGTTTCTACGCACGCTCCGAAACCGGAGTAGCTCCATCCCGCACATCCCTAAAAACAATACACTTAAGTACCAAAAGCACTACTCCGATGCTGATGTATCGGTTCTTTCACTATCGAGTGAGATTTACTCACTCGATTCTCAGGCTATCGCCGAGACCGTTCAGTCATCCCCCTATCATTTCTCGTAATGAAATGGAGAGAAATTATAAGGGGGAGCGCAGTGCCATGAGCGTTGCTTGAGGGGGTAGCGTTTCTAAAACCACCATTGTTCCCTTTTATCTTTTTCCTTTTGTCTTTTATCCTTTGTCACTCTACCACAAACTTGCCTACTCTTACCTTGCCTCTTTTGCCACGTACTACCATAAAATACATCCCACTGTGCAGGGTGCTTAATCCCGATATTTCTACTTCTTTTTGGGGTTTTATCATACCGGTTTTTATCTTCCGACCGTTTATATCGTATATGCTCCACCTCTCCCAATCGTATGGTTCCGGTAAATTTACAATGATATGATCTGTCACAGGATTGGGATATATGCCCAGTTCAAATTCTGATTCTATTAGATCAGCCACATCTGTCCTCTGATATACACCACAACTGTCTTCTCCAAAACATCCATCCGAATTTACTTTAAATAACCATATCTTGCCTAATTCCCCTGTCTCATCTATCCTACCCAATACCAATATATCTCCATTTTCCAATTCTTCGATATCTTCTATCGTGTAGAATACATCCAACGAATCAAATGCATTGTATTGATACTTGTGCATCCATATTGTATCTCCTGAATTTGAATATTTTACTATATAGCCATAATAAAAATTTTTATGCGTATCATTTTCTCTATCGGACTCAGACACATATCCGTAAGCAAAAAAATAGTCCCCCCTCCCTCTCTCTATTTGGTTTAACGTTACGGAATTATACCAAGGTACATTTAGAATTGCATCTTGTTGGGCTTTTCCCTTTTTGTTAAACCACTTCAATCTCGTAGGATAATTATTCCATGTATGTATTGGATATTCATCAAATTTATTTATTTTATAGCTAAGTACTATTGAGCTATCCGATAGCTCTGTCATCCGCACGGGAGTTGCTCCATCTTCAAGTTTCTCTTCTCCCTTTGTCCTCCATAATATATTCCCGGAAGTATCTATTTTTGTCAATTGCCCATATCGCCAGTAACCATCATAATAAAATACACCTGAAGAATACAATATATTGCCATCTAATGAAGGTATTATATCCCACATATGAGCTAATTCGTCATTTTCATTGTAATTTCTTGACCATATCTCATTGCCCAGTGTATCTATTTTCTTTATTCCTATTTCGCGATGGGCGCCATTATTAAAATCTATAGAATACGATATATAAATGTAGTCATCCAAATTTATTATCATTCCCGGAAAATCCGATTCTCCATTTGTTTGATATGTCTTGACCCATATCGGATTATATGCAGTATCCAATTTCATAAGTTTTATTGCCTTCTTTTTGCTCCTGTCTTTTCCATATAAATAGATACTATTATTAACAACTGTAATTGGTCTATAAGCAGTACTAAAATTATAATGTTTATATTCTATTGAATCATTTTCCATTGCTATTAAATATGATTGATTATCAATAATAAGAGTAGGTAATAATAATTTATTATTATATAAACACAAATTTTGAGCAAGAGGATAATACCCGAAATCAAAAGGTATCGTCTTATTATAATATTCTTGAGCTCCCATACCGGTATTTAATATAATTAAGGCCAATATAATAATCTTTGTTTTCATCTCTTTTCATTTTTTTAAAACGGTCCGGGAGCTTTATATTCTCCCGGACCTAAATAGTTTTTGTCTATAAAGTCATTAAAATTAAAAATTTTTCAACAAAACTATACCAACAAAGATAAAAAAATTAGTTGTAAATTTCATGATTTTTAGCTCATTATCACTATTGTTTTGTCACTATTTTTGCCTTGCTTCGCCGCAAAAATACCGCCAAAACATCCGAGGGAATCATTATACCAGACACTTACGTGCCCGGCTATAATATGTCGTCCCCAATGCAAGATCGGGACAAGCTCCTACGGGACTTTCTTTTGTTTCAAATAAATTTGAAACGCCCTCTAAAGGCCTCCGCCATATTAATAGGACATAGTATGCTTTTGCTTTAATCCTGGTTTATACTTACCAAGTTTTGGAAACTTGGCAAGTCTCATGTATTAAGAACAGTGGATCCGCAGACACCACCTTATATGTTTTTATATCATGTTTTTATTTTCTTTTAATAACTTTCAACGATTTTGAAAGTCCTTCTTTTGAAATAAGCCTCAAATAATAAATTGCTGAGGGTAAATCTACAAATGAAACCTCTATTCTATTTTTTATCGGTTTATAGGCCAGATAATTGCTCTCTTTAATGAGTTTAAAATTATTATCAAACAATTGCCATTTTAATTCCATATCTTTTTTCAACAAAAAATCAACTTTCAGTTTATCTGATACAGGATTTGGAAAATACTTCTTGATAACAATATCCATTTCCATTCTGGAAATAATTAATGAATCAATATTATTGAGATCAATCTTTGCAAAATAAATATCCAAATCTCCATCATTAGAACGGCCATCCGCCCAAAAGGAGAATGCATAGTTGTCTGTTGAGACACACTGATGATAATCGCCAACTCCAAATTTATTATTTATTCTTCCGTTTTTAGTAAAATTCGAACTTTTCCGCGTAAGTTTTACCGTTTTAAATGTTTGACCTCCATCTTTGGATAGCCCAAAATAAAAATCATTAGATATACCAAATTCATCTTCTCTATTATCATACCAATCCAAAATCAAATATCCCTTTTTATTTACAAAAATACTAGAAAAAAACTGATTGGTATATTTTGGAGCATCAAAATCAATAGATTTAGGCGTTGACCATGTTTTCCCATCATCATCCGAGTATGTTAGTAACACATCTAAAAATAAATAATTTCCCCTTTCTCTTCCTGTATATGTCAAATATACTCTTCCTTTAAACTCACTATTACTATTATCAACTGCCAAATATTGCTTGGGTGACATTCTGTTTGTGACCCCATATATTTTTCGGGGAAATTCATCAAAATATGTGATTAAATCGCGATCTTTCCTTATTTGACCAAAAGATTTGCCACCATCATAAGAGCGCACAATCATCAAACTATCAATAAAGCCATGATGTGTATTATGCCTTGCAATATAAGCAATATATAAAGTTCCATCTTTTGAAATTGCGTTGCAAGGCAATCCCATACTCTCGTCAAAATAATAACGAGAATCAGGATAAACTTCATACAACAACTTATTCTCTCTATCTACTGTAACACAACTAACTCCCCCCCCTGAAATATATTTATTGCCAAAAAAAGGTGATTGAAAAAATGTATCAATTACTAACCATGGTTTATCACCTGTTTCCGCATCAATATCCAAAACTTTCCATGTTGCACCTTTATCTTCAGAAATCAAATATTTTGTATTGTAGTCAATATCTAATTGATTCAAATCTATAATATTCTTTTCTCCCAAATATACAATATATGCATAACCACGAGCATCAAATTCTATAGTCGGGTCACTTACACTAACATACTCACCAAATAATCCCGAAAATTCGCTTTCACTCCAACTTCTACCAAAATCTGTTGTATAATATATAACAAGTTCTGATTTAGAACCATCACTACTCATTGTCACCAGCACAATATTATTTGAATCAAGTGGATTAATCGCAACATCAAATTCAGCTTCAACATTTTTACTATCATTTAGAATTCTATCATCATATTTCTGAGCAAAAGCCAACTGTATAATTACGCTATACAAGAATACTAAAATTATCTTTTTATTTACCATACTTGTTTTTTTTAGGAAAATGGTATTCAATTAAAACACCCCACAAATAACAATTGGGATTGACTATCGCTGGATTTGGACTCTCCACTCTAGGCGAAAACTTTTCAACCGGTTTATAAATCCCTTCCCGACTTTCCAAATACCTAGCCTTCCCATAATACTTTAACCTCTCCCAATACACTCCAAGCGAGATTATCTCCTTATAGGTATAGCTATAGCCCAATCTCAATGATATGTCTTCCGTAAGTATCCTTTCATAAAAATCTGTAAACGTTTGTTCAATATCAATTTCTTTATAATCAGTATACTTGTATGTCCAGTCTATTTTTAGTGTACTCCTTCCTATACCAAATCCGATTTCTGTAAAAAAACCGTACATTTGATATTTTAGATTAAAATTAAGACTATAAAACTTACTTATAAGCAGACCTCCTAAATTACCTCTCTCAATACCTCTCCCTCCTGCTAATATTTGTGAAAAATCAGTTATTACTTGCTCTCTAAATTTTATATAATTCATTTTTGAGCCAATATTAAAATATTCAGTAATGTCATATCTACTCCCTATTCCGTATTTATACAAATACGCTGAAATTCCATAAATATTATAATAAGATTTATTTTCACTCTTACTTGTTGCTTCTAGTAGAAACACATATTGACCATTTAAGTCTAAATTAAATAAAATAAGCCAAAACAGAATTGAAATTCGAATTATTCTTTTCATTTTATGCTAATTTCTTTTTCAATAAATGATTGCACGTCAATCATATTGAATGACGTGCAAAATTTAATTTTTATTTATTTATAATAACTTTTTTAGTTACATTCACTTTTTCTGAAGACAAATTAATAAAATATGTTCCCGATTGAAGCTTAGTTAAATTCAATGAAATAGATTTACCATCTGCAATTTCAACATTATTAAATTGCATTAAGAGTTTCCCTGTCAAATTAATAATTTTGATTTCTCCAAAGAAGTCTTCACGATTAACATTAGTAACAAATAATTCTACTTTACCATCTGTCGGATTCGGATAAATAAAACATTTCGCATAATCAATATTAAATCCATTATCTATACCTAAAATAATAGGATTTGCAGGTATTGAATCTTCGCATTCGGCCCAATATCCACACTCATAATAACAATCAACTTGCGGCTGACAGGCTTCTGGATATCCAAAAACTAACGGCAAAAATTGAGGATCAATTCCAAAATAAAACATTCCAACTTTACGCTGATCAAAAGATAATGGTCTTTCACCCCATTGATATAACCCATCAAATTTGGGTTCACCAAGATTATCATTTTCAAATTCACTCATATTGCCTATTACATAAGCTCCGGATGCATCATTGCAACACGATTCTCCATCTCCATCAGATAACAAAGCTCCAGCCAAATAAAAATCTGACAAAACTTTAAGATTTAAATCTGCATAGTCTTCATTTACTATCGCCTTTGCATGAACATCAGAAATTATTGAAAATGTTACATTATTGTAATCCGATGTCAATGTACAACTCTCACTACCTTGTAATAAAACATATCCTGTATCAATAAAATTATGACAAGCATTTGACTCCCAAATTAAATTATTAACAGCATCGCCTATTTCTTGAGCTCCTGTAAAATATTTTTCAATATCTTCTGGTGTAAATTTTCCAGATGCATTTTTCACAGCTGTGGTAATCATCACAATAATATCTCCAATCTGTGTAAAAACACTATTCGTGTCATTTGCTTCTGAACTTTCCAAACATGATGTCTTAATTCTAGCCCACCCTGAATCCAATATAGTTGATTTTGGTTTTGTATCACTTCCTTTTGTTCCATATTGTGTCATTACCGCATAAGCATTTTGTTCTATGGTTCCCGATACACTCCCATAAGTTTCAAAAAGTCCTCCATTTTTTGAATCCGAACCACCTCTTGCATTTGATGCATATTCAAACTCAACATTAACATTTTTTGTACAACCGCAATCTTTAGTTGAAGTGAATGGAGGATCATAACAATACATAGTAAAAGTAATTGCGCTCCATAGCCCTCCTGCCGCTCCAACATGAGCATTGGGTTGCCAATGTTCTCCATAATTACACCCTATATCCATAGTCATCATACTTGCTGCTCCTTGAAATCCCCACAAAATATTTGTCCAATTTTGATCAAATTCTAAGTGATTTGGCACAGGTGCTTCGTCTCCCCAATATAAATCATCTTCAAAAGGATGATCAATATCAGGACAATTATGTGCTTCTGAATCACCAATTTTTGCTTCTGCTCCTCCTTCCTTATTACTGTGTGAAGCTGCCGCTTTAGACAAAACCACTTTACATTTACATTCATCTCCGGTAGTATCTGTAGAATCTGCCAACCATTCATCAAGAACAGAACACAATATATCTCTCCAATCCAATATAACAACTCCTCCTGTCCATTTCGATGATGATATATCTTCGAAACGTAAAATCATATCACATATTTGTTGTTCCGTTAAGTCTAAAAACTCTTGAAAAAAAGATAAAAGTTCTACTTTACTTATCCTTTTACCACAAAAATACGTAAATAAATCATCAGGCACATCATCTCTATACCAATCATCCAAGTACTTTTTTAAACGAGAAGATACTTTTACTGATCCACTTTTTGAAATATTTTCATGAATTGTCTTCATTACCATTACATTAAATGATTCATCCAAAGCTACTACATCAAATTGTAAAACACCATCGGAAGGCGTTAATCCATACATTTCTATTTCAAAACTATCAGTCATTACACTAAAATCTTTAGGGTCAAAAGATCCTCTATTTTCCACATGGGGTGCAATAAATATCGTTTTTACTTTAGTGTAAGCTTTGGTAATTCTGTTATATCCATCTGTAGGATCAATTTTTATATACACATCCTTTTTCCCATCACAAAGATCTAACACAGAAATATGATAGGGCAAAACAGGCTCAAGTATTGGCTCTTCATAAACAGGACAATGTGAATCTTGTGCAATTATAACTATAGATGATAATAAAAACACAAATATTAAAACTACAAAACTATATATATTCTTTTTCATTTTAATAAAATTTAATAATTACCCTACTTCCATAATTCCAGGCGGGTGATTCGGGATAATTCCCCCACCGGTATCTAACCAGAAACATCGCTTAATTATGAAAAAAACCTGTAAGAACAATCATTAAAATCTCTATTATGCTATAAATGTAATAACTGTAAAGAAAACTATTTAGTTCCTTGTAATATAGATTTTTTCAATAATAAACTTCCAGTTCAATACCTATTAATTTCAATTAAACGATACATCAATTTTTTTTCATTTGATGAGCTGCAGTGCTTACTAAAAGGCATTGCTAGTCATATTATCTCTGGTTGAGACGCTATGAGACGCAAAATCTTGCGTCTGTACCACTATAT
>JALSPK010000145.1 GCA_026986005.1 Saprospiraceae bacterium | reverse complement strand
CCTTCAAACTTGATTCCAACTATAGAATTTGCAGGAGAATATTTATCGGATATAAAGAGTTGTTTGCTTTTAAATATAGCAGGTTTTCGTGAGTTTAGCACTATTTTGTCGAGCCATCCTTTCTCTCCATCGTATCTTAATTTTATACTTACTTTATCATTTGTTGGCTTAAAAGAACTGTCGATAAAAACTCTGGATGCATATCTGGATTCCGGATCAGAAATTGATACATTATTGACTGAAGTGTCGAATGTCTGTTGATCGGCGGATAAGGTGAAAGTTTTTTGATTAGCATCTCTTCCTGCAAATTTAACTTTAATATTAACCACCTCTCTTTTGTCAAAATCAAAATCGTTAAAATATTTTGAAAAATCTTTTTCCGAATTATTGGCTAAGAATTCACCATACCATTCTTGGCCTGATCCTTCTGTCTTGTTGTATGAACCAAGTAGATTGGTCAAATCTTCCTCATGGGCTGCATACGAATCTATACTTTGTGATATATAATCGGCAGTATTGTTCTCTGAATAGCTTTCTATCCTTGCACCGTTATTATCAGATATTTTTAAAAAATAATAATTAGATTCAGAATAAATATTTTTAGTAAAATCCCATTTGTTTTTTGATTTGTCAAAAAACCATTTATCAGGACCTTCTGCATAAAATAAAATATAATCGTTTTGATCTATTTTTCCATCTGAATCCCCCTCTATATAAATAGGTACTTCCATTAAATCATCCAAATACTCATCATCAATAGTTTGTTTTAGCTTACCACCTCCATTTCCGAATATTTGGATATTGTTTGCATTGACGGATTCTAGATTTATTCCGATATTTTTAAGATATTCGTAGGATAGTTTATATACACCGTCAGATAAGATTTCAATTTTATAAATATCTCCTGTACTCAATACAGAATGATCTGTATATTTTGGTGATCTGAATTTGATTTTGTCAGGATCGTTTTGAGCAATTGAATAAAAACTAAAAAATACAAAGATAAAAAATAATGATTTTTTCATAATCAAAGTTTAAGTGAATTAAAATCAATAATAACTATGTTTTTATGTAAGTTTTTAATCAAATAGTGCAAGTTTTTAATTGATTTAATAATTAAAGAATGGTAATAAAAAATAATTTTCTTTGTTTAATATAATTTTTTCACAAATTCAATGTTAAAGAAACGTTAATAAACTTATTGTATTATATATTTTCTCATTTTTAGGGAAAATAGTATGTGATGTAAATAAAAATATTGAAACTAATCTTAAAAATATTAATACAGCTAATGCTTTTTATTAGCTTTGGAAGCATCGAGAAAATCGAATCGCAAGATCCTATATTTACTCAGTTTTACAATGCACCTTTGCAAATTAATCCTGCGTTTGCAGGAAATACTTTCGCGCCGATAATACATTTGAATACTCGAGTAGAATGGCCTTCGATTGGGCTAGCGTATAATACATATTCGTTTTCAATTGATCGTTTTTTTTACGACTATAATTTCGGTTCAGGTCTTTTAATAACAATGGATAATAGTGGAAACGGTATATACAAAAGATTTAGGGCAGAAAGTGTGTTTTCTTATCGCTTAAGAGTTGAAGACAATAAATATTTGAAGATGGGATTGAGTGCAGCATATGGTCAAAATAGTTTGGATTGGCAGAAACTTGTTTTCGGAGATGAAATAGATCCTAGGTTTGGGTATACTTTACCTAATGGGTCAAAGCTTCCATCGAGTGAAGTGCAGCCTGATGATTTGACTGTAAACTATATGGATATATCAGCTGGAGTGTTATTGTATTCTAAACAGTTTTATGCTGGAATAGCGGTTAAGCACGCGAATTCACCGATAGATTACTACAATAAACAGCAAAGTATTGTAAATAATGGTTTGCCGGTACGATTAACAGCACATATAGGAGGCGAGTTTGATATGTTTCCTAGGTATGGAGGCAATCGTAAATACTATAATCCGAGTGTATTGTTTGTAGGGCAGTCGGGACTTTATCAATTTGTTTTTAATAATTATTTTGATTTGGGCGCGATTTTTGCAGGTGTTGGATATAGATGGAATATTGTAAATTCAGACGCTGTTTTATTTATGGTAGGAGTGAGTAAAGAAATGTTTAAAATTTCATACAGTTTTGACTATACGGTGTCAAAGCTAAGTATTGGGTCCGGAGGGAGTCATGAGATTGGAGTTTCGATAAATTTTGACAAATCAACACTCTTTAAAGCGCCATATAGATATAGTGATTGTTTTAATATGTTCAGATAAATAAAAATAATTGCTTTAAGATTTGTATAGATTATTTATTTTTTTTTAACTTTGGCTGCTTAAATGGAAAATTCAAGTTTTAAAGTAAAATTTTTTATGTGTTTTTCATGATAGATACAATATATTATTGCAATTATTGTTATTTATTTGCAACGAATTTTAATTGTTTTAACTATTTCTTGATATTTACATTTTAATGAAATA
This sequence comes from Saprospiraceae bacterium, assembly GCA_026986005.1. Classification (GTDB taxonomy): domain Bacteria; phylum Bacteroidota; class Bacteroidia; order Chitinophagales; family Saprospiraceae; genus JADJGA01. Next base: position 6,751 of record JALSPK010000145.1, on the reverse strand, counting down.
TCAATAACAAAATTAATTAACAGATGAAAATGTTTAGTAAAATTTTAGGAAGTCTACTTCTTTTTGCATTGATTATGTCTTCTTGTAAGCATGAAGAACGTTCGGAAACCACCGGATGGAAATACAATGATCCTGAATGGGGAGGATTTGAAAAAATTGATTATGAAGGTCAGGTAACAGCACCTAATTTGGTATTAATAGAAGGTGGAACTTTTGTGATGGGACAGACTGATCAAGATGTGATGTATGAATGGAATACTATGCCAAGAAGGGTTACAGTATCTTCTTTTTATATGGATGAAACCGAGGTTTCAAATATTGCTTATCGTGAATATTTACATTGGTTAAGCAGAGTATATAAAACATATCCGGAAGTGTATAAGAAAGCTCTTCCTGATACATTAGTATGGAGAGAAGAATTGTCTTTTAATGATGCTTATGTTGAAAACTATTTGAGATATCCGGCGTATAATGATTATCCGGTAGTAGGCGTTAGCTGGATTCAAGCAAGAGATTACTCCAAATGGAGATCGAATGTTACCAATGAAATGTTTTTGATAGAAAGAGGCATTTTGAATCCAAATCCTCAACAAGTTGACTCAGATGCCTTTGATACCAAAGCATATTATTCAGGACAATATCAAGGCAATGTACGAAAGAATCTTGAAGATCTTACTAATGGTGGCGAAAGACCTGCAAGAAAAGAAGATGGAATCACAACACCTGATTATAGATTGCCAACAGAAGCAGAATGGGAATATGCTGCTTTGGCTTTAGTCGGAAAACAAGCTGCATCCAAAGATGAAATATACACGGATAGAAGATATTTTCCATGGGATGGATATACTGCCAGATATAAAAGACATGATAAGCACCAAGGTGAATTTTTTGCCAACTTTAGAAGAGCTGGAGGAGATTATATGGGAATGGCAGGTAGATTGAATGACAAAGCATCTATAACAGCTCCTGTCAGATCTTTTTGGCCAAATGACTTTGGTCTTTATAATATGGCTGGAAATGTGAGTGAATGGGTTGCTGATATTTATAGACAAACTACTTTTACGGATTTGAGTGATGCTCAAAATCAAGAATTGAATCCTTATAGAGGGAATAAATTTGAAGAGTATGTAAAGGATGAAAATGGAAATTATGTTGAAAAAGATAGTTTGGGACACTTGAAGAAGAGATTTGTTGAAGACGAGGAAGTGAAAAATAGAGATAACTATAGAAAAGCAGATTTGAAAAATTATAACGATGATGATAGTGAGTTTGTGACATATGGATACGGTAAAAGTTCTTTGGTGAATGATCATTCCAGAGTGTATAAAGGGGGATCTTGGGAAGATAGACTATATTGGTTGTCTCCTAGTCAAAGAAGGTTTTTGGATGAGAACAAATCAAGTAGATCTATTGGATTTAGATGTGCTATGACTAGATTAGGTTCACAAGCCGGCAATGGTGATGCAGATGGAAATTACTTTGGAAAAGCGCCAAAAGTCAGAAGAAAATATAAATAGTGCCTGTCCATAAAGTGCTTGATTTTTGAAAAATAAAGATTTTTGATGAGATTTTTGTCTTTCTGAGGATTAGTGATGCCTTAGCATCAGTAATTTGAATAAAGTAAAAATCTCGCGAAAAGATTATTTTTGAATTTTAACGACTTTATAGACAGACACTAAATAGTGTATACGAGTAAACACTAGCTTTAAATAATTAACGGAAGTTTTTAAAAACCGGAATCATGAATTTTTGATTCCGGTTTTTTTATTAAAATCATTTTAAATGCAGCGAATTGATATTAAATTGCGTCTATAGTAACAATACAGCTTGTTTTTTATTGATTTTTTAAAAAAAATAGCTTATACGAAATTTTTTTTAATAAATCAATGTTTATGTTATTGTAGAATAATTAATCCTTTTGTGCATTATGCGACAACTAAAGATCGAAAATAAAATAACTAATCGTGAGAGCGTATCGCTAGAAAAATATCTGAGTGACATAGGTAAAATCGACCTTTTATTACCTGAAGAGGAAGCAGAGCTGGCATCAAGAATACGAGAGGGTGACGAAGAAGCTTTAGATAAATTAACCAAGGCAAATTTACGATTTGTAGTTTCGGTAGCAAAGCAGTACCAAAATCAAGGTTTATCTTTAGGTGATTTGATAAATGAAGGCAATGTTGGACTGATGAAGGCAGCCAAAAGGTTTGATGAGACTAAGGGATTTAAATTCATTTCTTATGCTGTTTGGTGGATTAGGCAATCTATATTGCAGGCAATTGTTGAATATTCAAGAATTGTACGACTACCTGTTAATAAAGCTACAGCTTATAATAGGTTGCAAAAGGCACTTACTGCATTTATGCAGGAATTTGAGCGAAGACCCAGTAATGAGGAGTTGGCTGAAATATTGGATATGACCCCTGATGAAGTTCGTAAGATTTTGCCTATTGGTAGTAAGCATGTGTCATTTGATGCACCTATCTCCAATGATGATGGCGATGCCACAATGATTGATATATTTGTAAATAAAGACTATAAACATACCGATGAAGGTCTGTTGCTTGAGTCTGTTTCGATAGATGTTATTTCGAGCCTCTCTATCTTGACAACAAGGGAAAAAGAAATCCTTAAAGATTATTATGGCTTGGATCGAAGACCTGAATTGAATTTAGAAGAAATAGGAGAGAAGTTCGATCTAACAAGGGAAAGGGTGCGACAGATAAAAGAGAGAGCTTTAAGACGGTTGCGAAGATCGTATAATAGAAACATATATAGAAAACGTAAGTAGGGATTATAACATTTTGTTATCAAAAACAATCACTTTGATAAGCCGCTACTGAATTAATACCACAAAATTCTATAGCGGCTTATGGAAACAATTGTAAAAATTTTTTGCACATAAAGATCATTTTTTATTTTAATGACTTTATGGACCGATACTATCTATGTTTTAAAGTTATAACAGGACAAATCATTTCTTCCATAGATATTCCTCCGTGCTGGAAAGTATCGTTATACATTCTATTATAGTAATTGTAGTTATTAGGATATAAAAAATAATTATCCTCTTTGGCAAAAATATACCTTGAACTTACATTCGGTCTGGGAAGACCTGTTTTTTCAGGTTTGTCAATCAGCATAACATCTTTCTGGTTGAACTGAATGTTTTTTCCCATTTTATATCTTAAGTTGGTGGTTGTATCTTTGTCTCCAATTACTTTTGATGGAGTTTTGACTCTTATCGTACCGTGATCTGTTGTGATGATTACCTTTACGTCCTTAGTACTTAAATATTCCAAAGTTTGATATAGTGGGGAGTTTTTAAACCATGAAACAGTAAGGGAGCGATATGCTTTTTCATCACTTGCCAATGCTTTCAAAACGTCCATTTCCGTTCTTGCATGGGAAAGCATGTCAATAAAATTGTATACGAGTACCGTTAGGTCATAATTTAAAATATTACTGGCATTATCGTGAACTTGTTTTGCAGATTTTGTATTCAGAATTTTTGCATATTGTACTTTTATCTCTTTTCTGAATTTTCTTCTTATTTGTTCTTTGAGCAAATCTTCTTCATGATTGTTTTTTCCTCCATCTTCAAAATCGTTTATCCACCAATCAGGATATAATCTATTTATATCATATGGTGTCAATCCGGAAAAAATTGCATTTCGGCTATATTGCGTTGTTGTAGGCAGAATGCTGAAAAAAGCATCTTCACTTTCTTTTATGAAATACTTTAAAATAAAAGGTTCAAAAACTTTCCATTGATCAAACCTTAAATTGTCAAGGAGTATCATGACGGTTGGGGTGCTGTCATTCATTTTTGGAAAAACATATTTACTCATCAATTCATGAGATAATACCGGTTTGTTGTCATCAGAGTTGTGCCAATCAAAATAATTTTTTGATATAAATTTAGAAAATTCAGCATTTGCTTGATTCTTTTGCATAGAAAGGATATCGGCCATCTCACTTATATCACTGTGATCCAGTTTTAATTCCCATTTAATCAATTGAAGATATGTATCAACCCATTCCTTGTAATTTAGTCCACTTCCGATTTTCATTATGATTTCTCTGAATTCTTGCTGATATTCAGTTGTTGTTTTTTCTCTAACTAATCTATGATTATCTATTATTTTTTTTAGACTAAGTAGGATTTGATTTGGATTTACAGGTTTGATCAAATAGTCATCAATCTGAGCACCAATAGCTTCTTCCATAATGTTTTCAGCCTCGTTCTTTGTAATCATAACTACAGGGACTATTGGTCTAAGCTCTTTTATTTTACTTAAAGTCTCAAGTCCTGTTAAACCCGGCATAGATTCATCGAGAAATATTATATCTATTTGATCATCATTTTTGATTATTTCTAAAGCATCATAACCATTGCTGACAGATTCTACCTCATAACCTTTTTTGTTTAAGAAAAACAATTGTGGCTTTAAAGTTTCTATTTCATCGTCCACCCATAATATTTTTATATTACCCATTTAGTTTAATTTATTTAAAAAATTTTGTAAGAACAATAAACTTAACGATATTTGTTTGCATTATATTTTAATATGAAAAAAAAGAAGATTTTTAATGATCCATTATATGGTCTGATAGGTTTTGATCATGAGATAATTTATAGACTAATTGACCATCCTTATTTTCAACGATTGAGAAGAATCAAACAAATGGGACTGTCTGATTATATATATCCCGGGGCTGTGCATACTAGGTTTCAGCATAGCTTGGGTGCTTTGTATTTAATGAAAAAGAGCATTGAGTCTCTAAGATGGAAAGGTAGTGATATAACTGATGAGGAATACAAAGCAGTGAGCATTGCGATATTACTTCATGATATTGGTCATGGACCATTTTCCCATGCATTGGAGCGAATATTTCTGCCTGTTAGTCATGAAGAGATTACATTGAAAGTAATGGAGGAATTGAATATCCAATTTAAAGGAGAATTAGATCTTGCGATTAGAATTTTTAAAAATGACTACCACAAAAAGTTTTTAAATCAATTGATTTCAGGACAACTTGATGTTGATAGGTTGGATTATCTGAATAGAGATAGTTTCTATACTGGAGTTGCTGAGGGGGTGATAGGCTATGACCGTATAATTACTATGTTAAATGTAGTTGATAATAGGTTGGTTGTTGAAGAAAAAGCAATATACTCAATAGAAAAGTTTTTAATAGCTAGAAAAATAATGTACTGGCAAGTTTATCTCCACAAAACTTCATTGGCTGTTGAAAAAATGATTTATAATTTATTTGATTATACGATTAGTGATGCAAATAGAAATGACAGAAATTTAATGACTAAGACTATAATAGAGCTTATTGAAGAAAAATCCCTTAGGAAAAAGGTAGATTTGTTTATGAAATTGGATGACTCTGATATTATTTGTTCTATTAAAAATATGATGACATCCAGTGATTTATTTATAAAATTTGTTTCAAAAGGACTTATTGAAAGAAAATTGTTGAAAATAATTATTAAAAATGTTAAAATAAATCGTGACTCTTTAAAAACAATACGTCATAATGTTGAAAAAGAATACAGATTTAGTGAATACGTGTTAAAAAGGCTGGTTATTGAAGGTCTGGTGTCAAATGAAATATACAATGAAAAGAGTGACGAAATTGAGATTCTATTAAAATCGGGGGTTGTTATACCATTGAGTAAGTATAGTCAATTTATGTCATATGATTCGAAAAGTGTTAAATATTTTGTTTTATATCCTGAATATACGTAATTTTGCGAAATCTGTATTAAACTTTATTATTAATTAATTTAACAAAATCGACTTGATTATGAAAAAATTGAATTTACTACTATCCGTAGTGTTTGTATTTATGGCATTTATGTCATTTGCTCAACCGGGAGCAGATTTAAAAAATCCTGAATCAGGAAAGTGTTATGCTAAATGTTTGATTCCTGCTAAGTATGAAACTGTAACAGTCCCAGTGACTATTAGAGAGGCATCTATGAAAGTGAATATTTCACCTGCTACATTTGCATCTGCATCTGAACAAATATTAGCAAAAGAAGGAGCTAAAGCTTATTCAGCAACATCAGCTACATTTGAGACAGCAAGCAAGAGCTTATTAGCAAAAGACGGCTATAAAGTTTTGTCAGTTGTTCCTGCAAAATTTGAAACACAATCTGAACAAGAATTGGTTCAAGAAGGATACAAAATTGCAAGAGTTATTCCTGCAACGTATAAGACAGAATCATTTCAGTTAATGGTGAAACCAGGTTATACTACTTATCAAAAGAAACCTGCTCAATATAGAACAGAGACTGAAACTATTGAGACTGTTCCTGCAAGTACAAAATGGGTTAAGAAAAGATCTGATGACAATTGTCTTTCAGCTGATCCTAGCGATTGTATGATTTGGTGTTTGGTAGAAGTACCTGCTCAGTACAGAACTGTTACTAAGAGCGTAAGAGTTGGATGTGATGACGGATGGATGCAAAAAGGTGATGACTGTGTTAAAGCTGTAAAAGTAGATGCGGTTTACAAGACTTATACAAAGAAAGTTGTTGATCAACCTGCAAGAGTAGAGTACACAGAAGTACCTGCAAAGTATAAAACTAGAACTTGGCAAAAGTTGGTTTCTGATGCAAGAGTTGAAGAAAGAGCTGTACCTGCTGTATATAAAGACTGGAAGTATAAAAAATTGGCTTCTGATGCAGGAGCAACTGAAAGTACTATTCCTGAAAAGCAAGTTACAAGAACTT
>JALSPK010000144.1 GCA_026986005.1 Saprospiraceae bacterium | reverse complement strand
GAACTGAATAGGATTAGAACGGAAAAAGTACCTGAAGATGAATTGAAATTAGTAAAAAGTGTAATGGCAGGAAATTTTGGTAGAGCATTGGAGGGGCCGAACGCAATAGCTAATTTTGCTCTAAAAACAGAAAGATTCAAATTGCCAAAAAACTTTTATAGAGATTATTTGAAAAATTTGGAGAAAGTAACAGCTGATGACATATATAATATGGCACAAAAATATATTAGACCAGATAATGCAAATATTGTTGTGGTAGGTGATAAAAGTGTGGCTGAAAAACTAAATAAATTTGGAAAAGTAAGCTACTATGATATATATGCTAATAAGGCGGAAATGGCTAAAAGTAGTAATATAAGTCTGAAAAAATTATTTTCCAATAATATAAAAGCAATAGGTGGAAAAGACGCAGTACAGAAAATCAAGAGCTTGGAAACAGAATTTGTTGCCAAAATGCAAGGAATGGAATTGAAACTTTGGGAACTTAAGGTGAACGGTAAAAAGTACGCTATGAAAATGGAGATGATGGGGCAAACTATGCAAAGTGAAGTTTATAATGGAACAAAAGGCATCCAAAGTGCACAAGGACAAAAGAAAGCTATGGAAGAGAAGGATCTCGAAGAAGCAAAAAAATCAAGTCTTATCTTTCCCGTTTTGTCATTGATGAATAGTAAAAAAGCAAAACTTACAGGAGTTGAAAAAATAGATGGTGTGGATTATTTCACAGTTGAAGAAAAGGCAGATAGCAAAACGGAGATTTACTATTTTAATAAAAAAACATACCTTTTGGATAGACACGATATTATTATGTCATTTAATGGCAAATCTCAAAAGATGAGTTTTAAGCTATCCGATTACAAAAATCATGATGGAGTGCTAATTTCAGAGAAAAATATAATGTCGGGTGCTATGCCAATGCCTATTGAATTTAATTTGACAAAGGTAGTTGTGAACGGTAAAATAGATGAAGCTATTTTTAAGATTGATTAATACGAGTTTATAATGCTAAATTCTAAGGAGTCTTAGCGTTAATTGCATTTCTGCCTTAGTAATATAATAGTTTTAAAAAAACAGATTGAAGAGGTTGGCATCATGTCAACCTCTTTTGCTTTATAGATAGACACTAAATAGGAATCAGAACTATTGGTCTAAAACTCGTTTTTCCCTTTTTTTAAGGTTACTTTCTTGTCAAAAAGACTTATTTCTAAAGCAGAATCCGAATCGTTTTTTATAATTAGTTTTTTCCTTTTGATATTTATACATAAAGGGACTTCTCTGAAATTTATTTTGAATTTTAAACTCTTCCATTGATGCGGCAATTGTGGATTAATATGAAGTAAATTCTTCTTTACGGATATGCCGCCAAATCCTTCGATTACAGTTAACATAGTGCCTGCCATGCTTGTGATATGACAGCCATCTTCCGTGTCATTGTTGATGTCATCTAAGTCAAGACGCGCAGTTCTTTGAAATAATTCGTAAGCTTTGTACTTATTGCCTATTTTACTCGCAATTATACTGTGTACGCAAGGGGAAAGTGAAGATTCGTGTACAGTCAATGGTTCATAATAATTGAAATTGCGTTTTAGCTGTTTTGTTGTGAATTTATCAGAGAAGAAATACAGCCCTTGCAATACATCAGCTTGTTTTATAAAGCAAGATCTCAATATTCTATCCCAAGACCAGTTTTGAGAGATAGGCCTATCTTCCTTTTTCAATTTATCTGTTGATGTAATCTCTTTGTCCAAGAAGCCACATTGTTGCATAAAGACTTTATTTTCCTTATCAAATGGAAAATATATATTGGAGGATATCTCTTTCCATAATTTCACTTCCTTATTCTCTTTCAGTTTGGTCTTTTTTATTACTTTGTTGTATTGTTTTGGGTCTTTTTTCTTTAATTTTTTCAAACTTTTGGAGGTGTATATCAAACACCACCTCGCAATATAGTTTGTATACCAATTATTGTTAACATTATTTTCGTATTCGTTGGGACCGGTGACTCCAAGCATTACATATGCATTTCGTTTACGGGAATAATTGAATCTCTGAGCCCAAAACCTACTTATACCAACTAAGACTTCAAGACCTTTTGTGTTAAGGTAAGAATCATCTCCGGTAAATCTAGTGTAATTGTAGATCGCATAAGCAATGGCACCATTTCTATGTATCTCTTCAAAAGTTATTTCCCATTCGTTATGGCATTCCTCTCCATTCATTGTGACCATAGGATAGAGAGCAGCTCCATTTTCAAATCCCAATTTCTCAGCGTTCTCAATTGCTTTTTGTAAATGATTGTAACGGTAATGAAGTAGGTTTTGAGATACTTTCTTATCAGCGGTATACAGATAAAAGGGGAGGCAATATGCCTCTGTGTCCCAATAGGTGCTGCCACCGTATTTTTCTCCCGTAAATCCCTTTGGACCGATGTTTAACCGTGAATCCTTGCCTGTGTAAGTTTGATTTAATTGAAGGATATTATACCTGATTGCTTGTTGAGCAGAATCATCACCTTTGATTTGTACGTCGCTTTTCTTCCATATTTTTGCCCAAGCATCAGTATGGTTTTTTTTTAGATTTTCAAATGTGTCTCTGAGAGTTCTTTCGATTAGCTTTTCAGATGTCGATTTCAATTCGTCATAAAAAAATGAGCTGATGATAGCTGCGTATTTTTCTATTGAGACCACATCTCCTTTTTTAACTTCTAGTGTATAATTGTGACTAAACTTTTGTGATGATTTTAGAGTTTTTGGTTTTGTATCAACAATATTTTCATTCAAAAAAACTTTATTTGAAGTAGTGCAATTAACAGTAAATTCTGTCTTTTTTGTCATTGCTTTTACCGAGCCAAAGTCTTCATTTACAGAAGTAGATATGCCTTTCCAGAACTTTTCCCCATAGTTGGTCTCTTTATTTACTACATTGAAATCAGTGGTGCTTTTAATCTCCATTGTCCCATTGAAATTTTCAGTAAAAACACTGTATTTCAATACTCCAAGATTATCTTCATCCATACTGTAAAACAATTGAGATTGTACTACTACAGATTCTCCTTTTTTGAATTTCACTCTGAATTCTCTATAGATAACGGACTCTTTCATGTCAAGAGTTGCCTTGTAGTCTGTCGTCTCACATTTATTCAAATCCAAGATTTGTCCATTGACTTTTATGCTCAAGCTAATCCAATTGACCGCGTTTAATGTTTTAGCAAAATAATCGGGGTAACCGTTTTTCCACCATCCCACCTTGGTTTTATCGGGGTAATATAGTCCTGCAAGATAATTACCTTGAAGAGAGTCGCCGGAAAAATCTTCCGCAAAATTCCCACGCATTCCCATTTTGCCGTTTCCAATGCTGAACAGACTTTCTGTAATACGGTTGTATTCAGGGTGAAATCCTTGTTCTATGATTTTCCATGGATGGATAGTAAGATAATTTTTCATAATGTTTTTATTTAATCTTTTGTTAATCCTCATCTACTATTCTAAACGTTAAAAATCCTGCAATTATCATAGATGCACCTCCTAAAATTAGTGCGTAGATCGGATGTCCTCCAAATAAATGCTTAACGGTAAAACCTAAAATTGTTGCAGCTATTAATTGGGGTATGACTATGAAAAAATTAAAAACCCCCATAAAATAGCCCATTTTGTCACTTGGTAATGAACCTGACAAAATCGCATAAGGCATTGACAATATGCTAGACCAAGCGATACCCACTCCTATCATTGATACTAATAATAAATTTGGATCGCTAATAAAGTATATTGATATCAATCCGAGTCCTCCTAAAGTCAATGCCAAAAAGTGTGTAAAAACTCTACTTGTCCTTTTAGCAAAAACAGGTAATAGGAACGCAACGAGAGCTGCAACAGCATTGTAAACGGTGAAAAGAATACCTACCCAATCTGCTCCTTCATTGTACAAAGCAGATGTCGTATCCGATGTGCCATATATATGACCGGTGACTGCCTGAGTGGTGTAAATCCACATAGCAAAAAGTGCAAACCAAGAGAAGAACTGGACTACAGCCAATTGTCTCATAGTAGTCGGCATATTCAATAAGTCTGAGACAATTGTCACGAATCCATTATCTTTGCCGGTTTTGCCTAATGAAGCAGCGATGACGAATAAAAGCCCCACAAATGCTATCCCTCCTGCAAGAATGAAAAGTGCCTTATCCAAATCTGCCTGTAATAACCAAATCAATCCTACAATTCCTAATATGAGCATTGAAATCCCTATTGTATTTTGCTTTTTGAAGTCCTTAACTATAGAAATATTTGTGTTTTCTTTCTTATCATTTTCAAAAGATGCCAATTCTTCCGGTGAGTATTCGTGCGAACTAAAAACTGTCCATAAGACGGCGATTAAGTAAGCAAAACCTCCAAAATAAAAAGACCATTTTACGGAATCCGGAATTATGCCTTCCGGTGCGGTATTGCTTATCCCAAACCAATTGGTAAGAACGTAAGGTAGTGCAGAGCCAACAACAGCGCCGGTGCCAATGAAGAAACTTTGTACGGCAAATCCCTGAGTTCTTTGTTCTGACGACAGATTGTCTCCTACAAAAGCTCTGAATGGTTCCATCGTGATATTGATTGAAGCGTCCATTATCCATAGCATGCCGGCTGCTACCCAAAGGAAGGGAGAATTGGGCATCATCAGTAAAGCAATTGATGCCAAAATAGCTCCTGCAAGAAAAAAAGGTCTTCTACGACCTAGTTTTGTCCATGTACGATCGCTAAAATATCCTATTATCGGTTGAACTATCAAGCCAGTTAAGGGTGCCGCAATCCATAGAATCGGTATGTCCTCTACTTTTGCTCCAAGTGTTTCAAAAATTCTTGATGTATTTGCATTTTGTAAGGCGAAACCGATTTGAATCCCAAGAAATCCAAAGCTCATGTTCCATATTTGCCAAAAACTTAATTTAGGTTTTTTCATGATAATATTGCCATTTAATATTTTTTAATAAGTCATATGTTGCACCTTGCAAATGCAGTTTTTAATAATTTAGAATTTTTAAAATACTTACTCCTTTTCCAGTACTAAAAAACTCCAAGGTTTCATTCTTTTGTTTTCCTTAATCCATTGGCTAAATTTCTTGCTTTTACCAGTGAATATATTGCGATAACCTACGTTTTTCATTGAAAGTCCTAAAATGTTAAAAAATTGTTCTTTACCTGTTAGGTTTAAGAATGCAAATACTTTGTCACCGTCCTTTTCTCTAGTGTAAGCATAAACATTTTTATTGCTAGTTTCTACTTTTTGCAAATATGAACCGTATTTACCATTCCATAAAGCTCTGTTGTTATGTTTTAAAGCAAGTAATGATTTAAAGAAATTCAACTTTGAAGTGTCCGACCAATCTATAGTGTCTTTGTCAAAAAACGAAAGCCTTTTATTTAGGTTTGCCTCCTGTCCACTATAAATCAAAGGCATTCCTTCAGCGGTAAATGCTAGGATAGTCATGACGTCAGCTGCATCACCCATTCGTTCTTTTATTGTACCATTCCAAGAGTTTTCATCGTGATTTGTAGTGAAATTCATCCGATATGCCTCATCCGGAAATCTGTGAAAATCCTTGTCAAAAAAGGTATCCAAAGCAAGAGGAATCATTTTTTCTTGCGCTATTTCATTCATTATATGATGCAATTCCCAGCCGTATGTCATGTGAAATCCGACATTGTGCAATTCAGGATCTTCCCATTCAGCAAGCATAAATATATGTTTTATTTTTTGCAATTCTGAGATGGCTTCATACCAAAAGTCATTTGGCACAAATCCTGCAACATCACATCTAAATCCGTCAATATCAAATTTGTTTATCCAATATTTCATGGATTTTATCATTTCTTTACGCATTTCAGTATTATCGTAATTAAGGTCAGCGACATCTGTCCAATCTGTACCCATTGGGTGTGTGATATGGCCAAGGCTGTCTTTTGTATACCAATCGGGATGTGATTTTATCCATTTATGGTCAAAGGAAGTATGATTACCGACCCAATCAAGGAGTACTTTCATTTTTAATTTATGTGCTTCTTTGACCAAAGCGTCAAAATCTTCATCAGTTCCTAAATCGGGGTTTATAGCAGTATAGTCTGCAATGGAATATGGACTACCGAGTTTTCCTTTTCTTTTTTCAAGGCCAATAGGATAGGGGGGCATAATCCAGATAATACCAGTACCCAAATCCTTGATTTTTTTCAGATAAGGGATGAATGCCTTGATCGTTCCTTTAGGAGTGTATTGCCTGATATTTACTTCATAGATAGATGCGTTTTTGGACCAGTCGGGAGCAGGAACTATTGTGTGTTTTACTTGCTTTTTCAAATTGGTGTTTCCCGCTTCATGGCAGGAGAAGAATGGAATTAAAAATATGCTTAAAATTATTAATTGTTTTCTCATATTTTATTGAATTTTTCTTTGTTTTTATATTTTATTAACTAATCTTCTTTTAGGTTTTAAATGTATCATTTTCGGATAAGGAGTATTGACAACTATTTTCTTTACGTTTAGTTTTTTATAATAATTACCTCAAAGGAGTAGGGGTTTAGTTCTACCTTCTTCCCGTTTAGTACATTCCCAAAGGTCATAAATGCTTTTTTGCCATTGCCAATATATTCTTTTGGAATTGTAAAATTCTGTTTTTTATTTGAATTATTTACAATAATAACGGCGCTTTTCCCAAAATAATTTCTAGAATACATTATTGTATTTTTTCCGGTACTATTAAATTTTAAGTTTCCGAATAAAAATAATGGATTTTCTCTCCTTAAATGTGTGAGTTTTGATACAGTATTTAATAAGTTTTGCTCACTTTCGTTGAGATTGTTAAATTTCATATCCCTTCTATTATCAGGATCATTTGCACCTGTCATACCTATTTCGTCCCCATAATAAATTACTGGTATCCCGGGCAATGTCATTATAAAAGCATGCATGATTGCAGATTTTTTATATCCGATAGGTGTTTTTTTTGTGATTTGTCTGCTCCAGCCTGCATATTTGGAGTCTTCGTCAGTACTTACATCACCTGTTGCCAATGCCATAAATCTAACTTTATCTTGATTTCCGGTCATATATCCCATAAGATTATGCTGTCCATAATACTTTTGACTTTGTTGCAATTTGTCTTTTAATAAAGCAAAATCTCCATCGGCTTTGACAAGACTCTGAATAAGGGCATCATATATATTGAAATCAAATTGCCCGTCAAGTAGTCCGGAGCCTATATAACTGTTGATTAATTCGGGTGTACCATAAGTTTCACCTACTTGATAATAATACTTTCCTGTTTTTGCACTTTCTCTATTGGTTTTTTTTATTAGCATACGCCAAAAAGATAATGGTATATGTTTGGTGGCATCATGTCTAAACCCATCCAGATTATATTTGTCCAACCAAAAAACTGCGCTATCTGAAAGCATCTCTGCTACTTCTTTGTTTTCAAGGTTTAATGTTGGTAAAAAAATGTCAAACCAAGTTGTAAGTCTGTGTTCGTCCCATTTTTCAGTATTGAGAGTTCCATCGGGAAGATATAGATTTGTAGCCCAATTATTATCTTTATTTGCTTGATAAACAGGGTGCTTTTCGTGTACGTGATTTGCCACAAAGTCCAATAGTACATTTTCGTCCTTGCTATGGGCTGTATTGACCAATTCCTTTAAGTCTTCAGAACTACCAAACCTCTTTTCCACTTTAGTAAATGAGATAGGCCAATACCCATGGTAAGCAGAGAATTTGCTTTTGATTCCATTTTTATTATAAAGCCCGTATTTGCCTTGTGGGTTCTTTATTACCGGAGAAAGCCAAAGTGCGGTGACACCTAGATTTTTAAAATATTCTTTTTTAATCATTTCGGTTACCCCTTTCAAATCACCACCGTGATAATCTGCTTTTGGACTTACCTCAGGGTCATTAAGCGGAGCATCATTGGACTTGTCAAGATTATTGAACCTGTCAATCATTACATAGTAAAGAATATTAGTTTCCTTGTCCTGTCTTGTAAGTTGATTTGCTTTAGTGATAACTTTGCCAAAATCAAGAGGGATTAATAATTCATTTGATACATCGGTTTTACTGTATATCCATACTCTGATATAAGAACGTTTGATTGATTTTGCTATTTTGGGGATTATTATCCTGAGATTGTTATCTTGTAGGGCATAACCTATTTTTTGGTTTTGCAATAAAGCTAAAATCCGTATATTTTGCCCTTTCAATTGTAGATAAATTGTGTCACCTGATAATTTGTACGTTGTTAGTTGAGGCTTTGGAGAGTTTGAGTGCTCTCCAATGGTAAGTTGTGAATTAAACCCTCCCATTCCATTGCTTATTTTGGTTGAACTATTAGGGTCAAGTTGCCATTTACCGTCAATAACTACTTGGTAAGCATATTTGTCAGGCTCGAGATAAAGATCTGTTGTCCATTTACCATCATTAAATTGAAGAGGAGTATTTGCCGGATTCCAAGCGTTTATATCCCCGACCAATGCTACGGTTTTATACTTGTGTAATTTGTCAGTTAAGTTGTAATTGTATTTTAGCTTGGAAGATTTCATCACCGGTATATCATATTCATTGGATTTTGTAATGAATTTTATTGTGCTGAGAGGGCTTAAATATTCTTCTGCTATCAGATAAATGGTGTCTGATATTTTGTCGTTAAGAGGAATTAAATTACTTGGGTAATTGATTTTTACTATACTATCAGGTTCTATAAAATAGTCACTTAGGATTATTTTGGTAGTGTCATAATTCAATTTGATTGTAGTAGCAAGACCAAAGATTTGGTTGTTTGTAAAATCATAAACCAGTTGTTTGCTCTTGTTTTTACAAGAGCAAAGTAGTGTAAAGAGAAGTAACAATGTAATGATAATTTGTTTCATAGCCGGCAATATGTATTTTGGATACAAATATAGACTATTTTTATCAGTTCATGCATTAATAAGGTATTTTTCATTTTTTGAATTGTATTTTGAGATTTCAAGCCCTTGTCCACAGGGCTTTCAGTTTTAACGATTTTTGGTCAAACTCGTCTCCCATCCTCCTAAAGGCTGATTTTAAGTGATTTTTGGGACGGTATTTGGGGTGTTATATTTATTCAGTTAAAATGTTATTGTTTTTGATATAAAATGCGACTACTCATTTGAAGATGCTAAAGAAAATTTCGACTTGTCTTTTGGCAATATAGAAGGATGTACCGAGCCATTCAGTCTAAAAGAATTGCCTGTTAATATTAGCAATATAGATGAGAGTGATCAGGAGTGGGATG
>JALSPK010000143.1 GCA_026986005.1 Saprospiraceae bacterium | reverse complement strand
TGGACGACGCGGACTTGAAATTGAACTTAAAGCGAGTGATTTAATCAGCTTATGTAGCGCAAAGCTTGCAGAGATAAAGGTTTAAGGAAAACCTGATCAAGTCCAATTATTTTTAGCTTGCTAAAACTGCCCTAAAACTGCCGATATTTTCCACGAAGATCGGTGCAATAGAATAACTATTACATCTCACTTCGTGAAAAATAGCGACAGTTTTTTCTGCGTTAAATTCTAATCGATCAATCAAGACTTCCTTAGAAATCCACACAAAATACCCTCCCGTTCCCTAATCTAGGAGGCTGTCCGAGAACTAAGAATTGACTGCAAATACCAGAAATATCATAATCTGAGCTTATCAAATTCGTTAAATAGAACAACTATTCGCCTCTTTTGATAAGCCCACCTTATAATATATCTGAAATTTTCGTTTCAATCCTAATTCTCGGACAGCCTCCTAGCACTCCAATAACTTTAAGTTTACTTTGGCTTAATGGATTCAGAACAAACTTATACATACCCATCCCCTCCCCTTTTTTACATTTTTTAACTAAACCTGAATCCGTGAGTCCAATGCGGATAGCAGGGGATAAAATATTGGTTTAACACGGGATTTAAAAAATCTTAGCTTCACCCTTAGGTTAAGCGGGTATTTTTTAAACCAATGATGAATCAATAGTTTATTCACTGTGCCGTAGTGGACTCACGGATTCAGGACTATGGTTTAAGTCTTCAGCGATTATTCTATTTTTGTCAAAAAAAGCATATTGAGCCTCATTAAATGAAACCCCTTGATGTTTTTCTTGGTTCTTAATGTTTTTTGATTCGCCCCATTCAAACTCTATTTCATCCATAAGTTAATTACAGACTAGATATGGGTAAATAGCTATATCGTAAAATTAGAGGGGTATTATGGATGTTTTTAGCTGATAATATTGTGGATGTCCTTTTTATATTGCTATAAAGCTCTTTGAATGTGTCAACTAACTTTGTTTTGCAATGAAAGTACATAGCATACTGATGTGGATTTTTTTCTTTCCAGTCCATTCTGACGGTACTTCCACTTTTTAAAATATAGCTTGGTTCTCCCCACTTTAGTGTTTCTTCCACCTTTCCAACACCTTCTGTTTCCGATGCTGTATCCAAAACTAACTGGCGGAGGAACAGAAGCTTTTGCCGCATACGTTCTGGATAGTGCCTGAATATTTCTGCAACATCCGAGTTTTCAATTATACTCATACAGTGGTTTCTCAAATAATTGGGGTCAGAGTAAAATTAAATATCTACATATAGTATTGCATGGTTTAATTTACTCTGACCCCAATTATTTCAGTTCTATCCAAAGAAGCCAGACTTAAGTGAGTCAATTTGTACAATTTGTTAGGTTTTTGTATGTTTTTCGAGAAATCTCCCATCTGCATATTTATGCAAAATACTTGCTATGAACGTTTGATAAGGAATACCTTCGCGTAATGCAAGTTTTTGAATAGAAGAAAGGTCTCGACTGGTAAGCCGAATATTTATTCTTTTATCTTTTTTAAAAGTGTTGGAGGCATACTCTTTATGCTTTTCCATTTCTTTTTTTGCATTTGGAATTGATTGTATCACTCCAGAATCAAAAGCATTTAATATTTCTTGTTCTTCATTGTCCAAGTTGTACTTAGGCATAATTATTCTCCAATGTACTTTTTTGTTGCTTTACGGCTAGGTATGATTGTTTTTAAAAAAATTTCATCTTCTGACTCTTCAACATACGGAACCAAATAAGCATAGTTATCAACAGCTACAACTGAAATCATTTGATTTGGATATTTGTCTTGATTGGGATGCGGATAAATATCCAATTCATCACCTACTTGTATATGGTAAATAACCTCTTCAAATGAAATACTTCTTTCTAGTTTAAGTATTTCATTTTTTTCAATATTCCAATTATAGCTTCTCATTGTTAATATTGTAGCACATTGTGTGCCTTTTGCACTTATTTGAAAAATATAAAAATATAGACATCCATCTTGAAAAAAATGAAAAATATAGACATCCATCTAAATATCATAAAAAAAACACATGTCTACAACTTTCTGCTTTATATGTTTTTATCTCCCGAAAAGATAAAAATAGAAGTGGTGTGCCTCATGGCGTTCAAAAAGATAAAATTATCTCACTATTCCAATGATTGCAGGCACAGCTAAGCCT
>JALSPK010000142.1 GCA_026986005.1 Saprospiraceae bacterium | reverse complement strand
TTCTTCTATATCCACACCACCGTCAATAGATAGTGTAAAATTCACTCTTCTGGTAATTGTTGAAACATTGAGATTGAAATATACTTCATAATCTGAGGGGATAAACTCTTCAAAAGTAACACCATTTGCTACAACATCTTCATTATGGAAAGTATGATTAGCAAAATATAATTGTCGCTTTGCTTCATTGGCTTCATTCACAGAACTGACAATTTTAATCAATCCGGCTTTCCCTTTTTTCCCAACGCCTCCGTAGAATATAGGTTTTACAACTACTTTACCTCTTTTGTCCAATAGTTTTTCTATTTCTTCGAAAGTAGCATTGGAACTTAAAACTTCAGGTACGGGAAATCCTGCAAGTTTAAGAATGGGAGCACCGTACCGCATTCCGGTTATTCGCATAACAATTATTTTGAAAAAATTAATTATTCAAGATTAACTATCAAATAATAAAAAGGCTTGAAAGTTAATTCTTATTTTTTGTTTAAAACAAGTTAATATTTTTTCTTAAATATTTGATCATTTATTGAAGTTTTTTCTTAATAAGGTGATTTCACAATTTGTATTTTGAAGCATTATAGACAGACACTAATCAATTATTTTTTCAGATTTAAGGATTTCATACGTTATTTTTTTTCTGAATTTAAGGTCTTGTTTGTTAACTATGTCCATATTCATAACAAAAATCCATTTATTGTTTTTAGTTTGCACATAACCAACGTTCCATCCTATATTTTTTGTCCATCCGGTTTTTGAATGAATTGTATAGGATTCGTTTAAGTCAGTTATCATTATTTTCTTTACTATTTCTTGAATTTGTTTATCAAATGGTAATTTGTTATAAATCAATTTTTCAATAAACGAAACTTGTTCGTTTGCTGTTATCCTCAAATCACCTTGAAGCCAAAAATTATCAATTTCCTTTTCTATGTTTCTATTCCCATAGTTTGCTTTATCTATCCATTTCTTCATTTTTGCTTTTCCTATTCGCCTTGACAAATCTTGATAAAACCAAACACAAGAAATAGGCATTGCAGATTTCATTGTTTGGTCTTTGTTCCAGAGTTTCCAACCTTTATCTTTACCATCCCATTTTATTGTGTCATCTACACTTTTAATCGCAGATGTTTGTAATGCAATCATCGAATTTAAAATTTTAAAAGTTGATGCAGGAAGGTATGAACTATCAATGCGTTCTCTATTGTATATTATTAATTGATTATTTGAGAGGTTTTTTAGAATAAATGTTCCATTGATTTTGTGCTTTTCAAATATTTTATCCCATTTTTCATTTTGTACACTATAATGACAACTTGTCAAAAGAATGAAAGTTAAAATAATACTCAATATTTTTAATAGTCTAAACATTTAGTCGGTTATCTCATGAATTTAAGTGTATTTTGTCACACCGGTATTCGGTAAAAATAGAATTTAATTTTGAAATCTTAAAAGAAATTTGGCAATATTTGATAAAATTCGAATAATAGTGGAAAGTAAAAGGTTAAAAAAAATAAAAAAAGTATTGCTCTTACACAATAATTTTATATTTTTGCACTTTGTAATACAAAGCACTTTGTTATGGAAGAAAAAATACAAAAAGAATTGTCACATATCAGAGCTATGATGGAACGCTCGACTAGATTTCTATCTTTGAGTGGTTGGGCTGGTATTTTGGCAGGAATATATGCATTGACTGGGGCATTTTTTGCTTATAAAATAATATATCGTTCTGATACTATTATCTATTATGATATCACGGGTGGTATATTCTCTAAAGGGGCAATTACTCTGTTGGGAATAGCACTTGCCGTTTTTTTGCTCACCTTAGCAACAGCTATATATACCAGTTCTGCAACAGCGAGGAAATCAGGCAAGACATTATGGACACCGGCTGCTTTGAAGATGCTCTACAATATGGCTATACCATTATTAACGGGAGGAATACTTTCTATTATCCTGATACAAAAAGGGACAATCGGCTTGGTTGCGCCTATTACGTTGATATTTTATGGTTTTAGTCTTGTTTTAGCAGCTAATTATACATATAGTAATGTGAAAATTCTCGGAATTCTTGAAATTATTATAGGAGTGATTGGGGCATATTATCAAGGCTACGGCTTGTATTTTTGGGCTTTGGGATTTGGTGTGCTGCATATCGTATATGGTGTCTTTATGTATGTAAAGTATAAAAAATAGTTGAAATGAATATGAATTTATTATAAATTGTGAGCAAGATGAAGAACTATTTTCAAGATCTTGATAAAGCGTTTGACAATAAAATCCGGTTGGGTATTATGTCTGTTTTGATGGTCAATGAGTATGTCGATTTTAACGAATTAAAACAATTGATGTCATTGACAGATGGAAATCTTGCCAGTCATATTAAATCTTTGGAAAAATCAGAATATATAACGGTAAATAAATCATTTCTTGGTAGAAAACCAAATACCAAATACAGCGCAACTGAACTTGGAAAGAAAGCTTTCAACAAGCATGTTGATGCATTGGAAAAAATCTTGAAAGGAGGAAAATAATTTTTTTTGCACATGTACTTTGAATCGCAAAGTACTTTTAAATAATTAAACATTAAATATTATGAAAAACATTAAAAATCGCTTGTCAGAGTCCACTACGCTAAAGGTAATAATCATCGTAGTGCTTATTGTACTTTTTATGATACCAAACGCAATGGTAAAACAACTAATTCAAGAACGCGAAAACAATGAATGGAGAGTAAAGAAAGAGATAGGGAGCAAATGGGGGGCACCTCAATTGATTTCAGGTCCTTTTTTGGTAATCCCATATCAGAAAAAGAAAATCACCGAATATGATGGTAAGCAAGAAGTGAAATATTTCAATTACGAATTAAATGTTATGCCTAAAACACTTGAAATTTCGGGAAATATTGTGCCGATTATACGCAAAAGGGGAATTTACAAAGCTATACTTTACGATGCTTTTTTAGATTATGGTGGAAACTTTGAAATGCCGGATTTTGATAAATTAGGGATTGATACAAGCCTTATTAAATGGGATAAAATCATTTTCAATATCGGGATAGAGGATATGGGAGGTATAAAGGAATCAATAAAATTAAATTGGGATGGAATTCATAATATCAATTTAGAACCCGGAATAAAAGGTACTATTTCGAAGACAGGAGTATCGACTGTAGTCGAGTTTGCTAAAGAGAAATACAGTAAAATAATAGATTTTAGTTTTAATGTAAAAATTCAAGGAAGCGAATCTATATTTTTCACTCCATTGGGTAAAACTACAAAGGTAGTACTTAATTCCACGTGGGATTCGCCCTCATTTCAAGGTAGATTTGTGCCTGATAGCAGAGAAATATCTCAAGATGGATTTACTGCAAAATGGAAAATACTTGATATGAATCGCGATTTTCCACAGCAATGGGAAGGCAGCGATTACAATGTAACAAAAAGTCAATTCGGAGTGAAATTGATAAAACCTGTTGGAGAATATCAAAAGAATATGCGGACTGTCAAATACTCCTTATTGATAATAGTGCTGATCTTTATGATTTATTTCTTTTTTGAAATCTTAGGAAATTTTAAAATTCATCCTATACAATACACTTTTATAGGTCTGGCATTGACAATGTTCTTTGTATTGTTGTTATCCATTTCGGAGCAAGTTGGTTTCAATATTGCATATCTTATTTCATCTGTTGCGACTGGTTTAATGATATTGATTTATTCAGCATCGCTCTTGAAGAAGAATAAGCAATTAATATTATTGGGTAGTTTTTTAACAACAATATACGGATTTATTTATGTGGTATTGCAATTGGAGGATTATGCATTATTTGCGGGTAGTATAGGCTTATTCATCGCTTTGTTTGCGATAATGTATTATTCGAGAAAAATAGATTGGTACAACATAAACATTTCTAATCAAAAAAACATATAATGATGATCGGGATAACAATCGCAATTGTATTGATAATAATAGCTTTTATCAGCATTTCATACATTATCTTTCTTTTTTTTATAAAACCGAAGTCCAAATTGGAAATAATACCGGCTATAGCATATCTTATAACATTGATATTGTCATTTTTAGGGTTTTCGGCTAATGATACACCATATTATATAGCTATTGACCCTGAAGCGGATCATTGTTATTCTCCAATATCCAATGATTATTTACCGCTTATGGGTGTTCTATTATTGATTTATCTGATGTCATTATTGATAAATTGGAAATACGGTAAATCACTTCCCCCCTTGAGTTTTGTAATCTTAAATTCAATAATATTATTGGGTAATTTAATCAATATTCTTTTGATACTCCAGTTTAGTAAGCACGATATATCTACATTGGGAAACTACTGTAGATCTTCTACGGGATTATTATTATATGCACCAATTGGGGGATTGGTTGTTTCGGGTCTTTTATCAATAAAATTATTCAAAGAATCTTTTGAGGAATTAAAGGAAATAGAGTATAAAAACACACTATTAAATAATATTAATACTTATTTATACTACACCGAAATCTTACCTGTATGGGTATTTCTTTTTGTATTGCCAATATCGATCTTATTACTATTTGTTTTAGTTCTATTTGGGCAAACCCCAGATTCTTTAAGTAAAATATTTACTGATACTACAACATGGAGATTTTCTCAACAGACACACCCACCGATATTGGATCATCACGGACATTATCTTTGTACGGTAGCTGCAAGAGGTAATCCGGAAGTGGTAAAACCAATCCATATAGGTGTAAGAAGAGGAAAGGCTATAATAGTAAACAGGCAATTGCAAATAGCCAATGCATTTGAAGAAATGGTTGAATCCTTTGCTCCTCGATTACACAAAATAATCAGAGGTGTGTATGACAAATACGGTTACAATCTTTCCACAAAAATCAACGATGAAAGGAGCTCAAATATAATATATTATTTGATGAAACCTCTAGAATATTTCTTTTTGTTTTGTTTGTATTTATTTTGGTGTAAACCTGAAGAATTGATAAAAAAACAATATGCAATATGAAACGTATAAATTTTATAAAAACGCTCACAAAATTAACCGGATTAGGACTAATAACCGGCTTTTATGCCTGGCAAATCGAGCCGTTTTGGCTTGAGTTTGTAGAAAAGAAAATGTTGATAAAAAACCTGCCTGAGCATTTGGTTGGAAAGACTTTAATGCAAATTAGTGATATCCATGTTGGTAATAGATTTGATTATAGATACCTAATAGATTCTTTTGAAAAAGCTATAAAATTCAAACCGGATTACGTGGTTTATACCGGAGATTATATCAGCTATGAAAGTGAGGAACAGATAATTCATCTAAAAGAAGTAATGAAATCTGCAGTAAAGGGTAAATACGGAACTATTGGGATACTCGGGAATCATGATTACGGTCATAAATGGAAGCAGAAAGCTATTGCGGAAAAAGTTGTTGATATATTTAGACAAAATAAAATAGACATACTCAGGAATCAACAAAAAGATATTGCTGGACTAAATTTTATCGGTTTCGATGACTATTGGGGTCCCAGCTTTAATCCCATAAAAGTTACTAAGTTATATGATAATACTAAAGCAAATATTGTACTTTGTCACAATCCGGATGTATGTGATTTGGATATCTGGAATGGATATAAAGGATGGATATTATCAGGACATACTCATGGGGGTCAATTCAAACTCCCGTTTATGAATCCACTGGTATTACCCGTAAAAAATAAGAAATACACTTATGGAGAAATTGATCTTCATGACGGAAGAATTCTTTATATCAATCGAGCTCTGGGCAATCTTTGGCAAATCAGATTTAATATGAGACCGGAAATTACAATTTTTAAATTGTTATCCTAAACCTCAGAAAAAAGAGCCACTCATGGGACTCGAACCCACGACCTGCTCATTACGAGTGAGCTGCTCTACCAGCTGAGCTAAAGTGGCAAATGTTCTTCATTCTAAAATTTTAAATAATAAAATATTTAGAAATAATTTTAATAATACTTTTGCAAAGGTAGCAAAAGTATTTTAATCAAGACTACTCATGTCAAACATTTTGGATATATAATCCTTTTGTCAAAAGCATCGGACTGAAAGCCAAAATTATTTCAAACCGAGAAAAATGTCCGAGTATTGCCAGTAAAGAGGTTTTTAGCTACACTCGCCTTTTCCAGCCTCCTAAAGGAGGTGCATCAACCCGCGCTATTTCAGTACTTTCTATCATGTTCTCTAAGGTTTGTAAAAATAATCAATAAACTTGCCAAGACTAATAGACTTGGCAAGTTGAGTGGTATAAAAACACCGACTTGCTAAGTTTGCGCCTAAGCAAAAGCGGGTAAGCAAAACTTAGTAAGTCTAAAGCCTTTATTCTTCAAAAATCAAGCACTTTTTAGACAGACACTATTTATAATAAAATCTGTCCCGGCAGTATGATATAATACTCTTCCCGTACTTCTCCTTTTTGTTGATGATGTAGCCAATACAATACTTATCACCGGGAAAAACTGAAAACTTCTTGCATAATTAATTATTTTATAGTAGCTTTGTATCTAATTGGTATTCCCCCATATAGCCGAAGTGTAGATTATTTTATTTTTTTAATTTATAAAACTTTGTAATTATGAAAAACTTTATTAAATTTCACTCACTCACTCACTCACTCACTCACTCACTCACTCACTCACTCACTCACTCACTCACTCACTCACTCACTCACTCACTCACTCACTCGCCTGATCTTCATTGTTTTGATTGTGTTTAGTTATTTTGCTGCCTATGCTGTAACTTATACAGATAATATAGAGCTTATGGATAATTGTGGCAATGATATTGAACTACGTGTTATAAGGACATTGAGCAATGTTAGCGGTGAATGTGGTTTGGTAAAGTGTGAAGTAAATGTAATCGAATTAAATAATTCAGGACAGTACATTGATAAATATGACAATATGGAATGGGACAACGGTAACAGTGTAGCACAGGTGTATGATTTTAGTACTCCTGTATATTTTTTCTATCAGTACAACGGGATATACGGAATCGATTTTTCAATGGATATTGTTACTTACTGTGGAACTTTTTCTTATGTGTTTACCCCACCGGAGTTCAACAATGTTATCACAGTATTAGGTTGTGATGAGGATAATTGCACATCCAGTTTTAGTTATTGTGAATTTTATTTGGAAAGCGATGATCCAATTTTGGAAGAATGGAAAATGTATGGAGGGAATGGGCAAATGCCAAAGTTATATTCAATAAAGTATATTGATCCGATTGGAGGAATCCAAACATTAGATGCTTCCAATAATGGTATATTTCATTTCCCATATTATGGAAGAGTGGCAAACGATTGTGGTTTTCATCCGAATTTATTTGATTTTGTCAATGATATGAATAAATATTTGATTCAATCGGGAATAGGTGGAGTGTGCGAATTTTATTATACAGATTTGCCCAACTATTGCAAAAGATATGTTAGGTATTTAAATACTAGAGTGTTTTTTTTAGAGATGATTTGTGATGTAGAAAACTTTTATTATGAAATAGCTCCAATTCCCGTTTGCGGATTTCCTCCTAGCTCAAAAGATAAAATAGTTGCTATATCCCCAGATTTTCCTGTTTCTACAGCTTGTCTTCCGGGTAATCTTATAAGTGAAGATTTGGATAATGATGAAATATTGATGAAGATTGATATGTTAAGCCGAGGAGTATCTACTAATGTCAATAATAAAAATGAATCAGTTATATATTGTTATCCTAATATTACAGATACGGATTTGTTTATTGACAACAGGAACAAAGGAGAATACAAAGTGAATATATATTCTTTATCAGGAGAAATAATAAAACAATTTGAAGTAGATAAAAATAATATGAAGGTAAATATTTCTGATTGTAAACCAGGGATGTATTTTATCAGATTTTATAATCAAGAAAGTGGTAATATAAAAACTGATAAAATAATTATACAATAGATTTTCTTTTCAAAGGGCTAAATTATGTGTTTAAATAATAATTTAGCCTTTTGTTTAAATAATTAAATATGAAAAAATTACTTTTGTTAACTTTTTTTATAATTTTTTCCGAAAGGGGTTATAGCCAAATGCAAAAAATATTTAGCCAATTTCCTTATGAGAACACTATTTTTGGGATATTGAATGAAAATTTAAGTGGGGACACTCTTATTGTATTTGCATTTAATAGACTTGATACATTTCCAAATCCAATTGCTATGGATAGTTGTAGTATGACATGTTTTGTTAAAAATAATAATAAATGGGAGAGTATTTTATATCATAATTTTGAACATTTGTGGTTTAGAAATAGCAATTATTCTAATGGTCGATATGTTGAGTATACAGTAAGGGATGGTAATAATCTTTTTGATTTAATAGAAATCTTTAAGCTTGGCAATGATAAAAGATTTTATGTCGAAGATACGATTAAAATACCTTATCAATCAAAATTCAATTCCTATGGGCTGCCAAGAGTAAAATTGTACAAAGATATGATGGTTTTAGTGTATAGTAGTTACGAATTTTTTAAAAATAAATATTTTTTAAATATTTTAATTTACTATTTAAAAGATGGCAAATGGTATCTAAGTGATAGGTATAAATATGATATTAGAAAAAGTAGTCTTTACAGGAATATTGTGGAAATAAATGAAAAGTTCTTAGTTATTGGGGCTTGGGATCTTTACTTAAAAGGTGAAGGCAATGGTAAAGTTTTTATTTATAAAAATAGTGGGGGACACTGGGAGGAGTTTCAACAAATTATTCAACCTGATCCATATTTTGATAAGAGTCATTTTGGAGACAATTTATCTTTATCACCTGATAATAGGTTTTTAGCTATTAGTTCCAGACGAGATTCAAGTGGATTGGTCAATGGTTACTATAATAGGTGCATATACATATATAAGAATAGTGGAGATAAGTGGGAATTAATTCAGAAGTTGAGCAAAAGACAGAGCACATTGGCTACTTATTATGGTACCTCTTTTGACATCAATGGAGAAGAGTTGTTGATTGGTGACGCTGATAGGTACAAAGTTCCTGATGTTCTGTTTTTTGACAAGGGAGTAGTAGATTATTATAAGTTGATAAGAGGTGCATGGACAAAAGTAGGAGAGATAAAGCCTCCCGCATCGGATAAATCACATGGATGGTTTGGGAATAATATTGTAAGGAAAGGAGAAACTGTTTTTGTAAGTGCTACACAAGACACAACTTATTTCAATGAATTGGTTAGTAATCATTTAATACAATATAACGGTGCTGCTTACATCTTCCAAATTCCAGCCCGTGATA
>JALSPK010000141.1 GCA_026986005.1 Saprospiraceae bacterium | reverse complement strand
ATAAAGACTTTTTAGAAACATTAATAGAAAGAGAAACTCGGCAAGGACTCCGATTTAGATTTGGTTATAGACCTTTTAGAAAAATATCATTTAGCATTATGTCAAATTTAAGATTTCAGGACAAGGTGCTTTCTTCAAAATATTACAACGCTATGATATTTTTAAGGAGTATTCCTGTTATAAAATCAAATATTAGCCTGTCTGCAAACGTTATAAATACAGATTATCTGGATAGCAAATCTTTATCTGTACGCTTGTCAAAAAGAATCAAAAAAAGGATTAACTTTAGACTTGAATATAAATATTATCAGTATTTTTATCCGGGAACTAAAACGTCAAGGAATCAAAATAGAGTTGGAGGAAGTATAAATTTCAATCTGTTAAAGAGTGTATATTTTAGTATTTATTATGAAAAAACACTACAAAAAGACAGAGATTTTTCCAGATTGAACCTGAGAGCCACGAAAAGATTTTGATAAAACATCAAATTGTCGTATTATAACGTTCCCCCTTATTAAATGGACAAATTATAGATAATTATAATAAATTTTATTTTATTTGTATTTTAAATCAGATATTTAATGAAGATAGTTTATAGAAAAATATTATTTTGTTTTGTATTACTCGTACTACTTCTTCATTCCGTGATACCTCATGATCTTGATTTTGAAAGAAAAATTAATGATAATTTTGTTGAAAGTAAGAAAGAAAATAGTATTCTGGATGTTATGAAACTGGTGTTTTATGAAAATGCCGGTGGAAATTTAGATAACCTTTCTTTCTGTTTTTCATATTCTTATACTCACAATTTATCTGATAATTATGATTTATTCGGTCTTCCTAATAATTTTTTAATTTCTATCATAATTTATCCTTTAAACAACACCAAACCATTTTGTAAAATAAATAGTTGCCGTATTGATTTTATTGTTGAATTACATACCGTTAGGGGACCTCCTGTTTAATATCATCGAGAATTTAAATTAAGGTATTTATCAAACAATAAAATTAAAATTTATGGATGCAGTACATCTTCATTTAGTATTAAATCATTTTCCAATTATCGGTACTCTTACCGGAGTTGGAGTTTTGATTTATGGTATCTTTATAAACAATGACCATATAAAGAAAGTAGCTATGGTGATATTTGTTATTATGTCACTTTTAACTATTCCGGCTTATTTAACCGGTGAAGAAGCTGAGGAAACAATTGAAAATATTGCTGGAATTTCTGAAAAATTAATCGAAAATCATGAAGAATTTGCTGAAATAGCCATTATATTTATGGGGTTTTTAGCAATATTGTCAATTATCAGTTTAATTTCATTATATAAAAAATATAAATTTTCCAAAATCATTAGCATTATTACATTGATTGTTTCAATTTTGACTTTTGGCTTTTTTGCTCAGCTTGGTAACTTGGGGGGACAAATAAGACATTCTGAAATCAGAAAAGATTTTAATAAAAACAAATTAAATACTACAACCAAGGAGTTTAAATACGAAAAAGAAAACGATGATGATTAATAAACATTATTTTTTATAGACAATTTAGCGTCTGTATAAAATCACTGAAATATAGATGATAGATACCTTTTAACAAGATGTCTATCATCTCAATTATTTAAAACTAAATTAAAATGAAAAAAATGAAAAAAGAATTTATTTTTATTTCTCTGCTGTTAGGAGCAATATTACTTTCTTGTAATTCCAAACCTGAAAAAATAGAACCATTAAATTCAAAGAACAATAATATTGAAACAAAAGCATCTGCAGGAACAACAACTTTAGACAAACAATCGCAAATGAATATCAATAATGAGAGCGTTCATAAAGTCACAGTTGTCGATTCTTTATCAGCTTCAAGATACGTATATCTTAAAGTTAAAGAAGGCGCACGAAATTACTGGATTTCCACCTGGAAAATGCCGTTTAAAAAAGGTGATGTTTTTTTCTATAAGGGAGGGATACTTAAACTCAATTTTTATAGTAAGGAGCATAATATGTATTTCGATACACTATATTTAATATCAAAAATAAGTAAAGTTCCAGTTTTTACAAAAACCAATGCATTAGATAAATTAGAAAGCAAAACTAATATTTCAACCAAAGAACCGGAAATATCAAAAGAAGTTAAGAAGAATATTGTAAAACTTAAAGATCTATTTGCAAACCCGGAAAAATACAAAGGAAAAATCATAAAAATAAGCGGAAAATGTACAAAGGTCAATATGAATATTATGGGGAAAAATTGGATACATATACAAGAAAAGGGAATTGGTGATAAAGTATTCGATTTGGTTGTTATGTCAAAAGATGCCGCACAAGTGGGTGAAAACTGTTATTTCGAAGGCAAAATAGATACAAAACTTGATTTGGGCGCAGGGTATTTTTTTGACGTTATTATGCAGGAAGGTAAACGTATTTATTAATTGTCATATTTCATAGTTATAAGGTAAAATATTTTTTTATGTGGAATAGATTGGTTTTAATTGTATTGGTATATCTATCCTTTTTTTATAGTGCTTCCGCACAACTTTCACCCGGTACTTTGTACAAAGGGCATCGTGATTTGGAAGGATTAAGCAAGTGTACGGAATGTCATGATTTTGGTAAAAAAGTTTCAAATGAAAAATGCCTAAAGTGTCATAAAGAGATCCAAACTCTTGTATCAAACAAAAGAGGTTATCATTATTCAAAAGAAGTTCGCAAAAAGGACTGTGCCGAATGTCATAGTGACCATCACGGTCTGAACTTTCAAATCATTCGTTTTGATGAAAAGAATTTTGATCACAACTTAAGCGGATACAGACTTAAAGGAGAGCATAAGCGAATAGATTGCAAAGAGTGTCATAAACCCGATTATATAGCCGATAGAGAATTAAGAAAAGATAAAGATACATATTTGGGCATGGGTACAGATTGTTTGAGTTGTCATGACGATTATCACAAAGGGGATTTATCCGAGGACTGCATCAATTGTCATAATTTTAATAAATTTACCGAAATTGAAAAATTTGATCACGACAAATCGGATTATCCCCTAAAAGGGAAACACAAAGATGTAGATTGTGAAAAATGTCACCAAATTGAAGGTAAGGGAGACAATAAATATCAAAAATTTAAAAATATAGCTTTTAATAAATGCACGGATTGTCATGATGATGTTCATAAAGGAGCATTAGGGACTAGATGCAACAGTTGCCATAATGAGTCCTCTTTTGGTATAAGTACCGTAAAACGGAAATTCAATCACAATAAAAGAACAGATTACAAACTAAAAGGAAAGCATAAAAAAGTTGCCTGTTTTGAATGCCATTCTCCCGACTTACCAAAAACTACTATTTTTAGCGACTTTAAAAACACCCGGGACTTTGATTGTGACAGATGTCATGATGATGCACACGAAGGTAGATTTGGAACAGATTGCAGCAGTTGTCATACCGAAACCACATTTAATAAAATAAAATCAACAGACAATTTTAATCATAATATAACGAATTTTCCATTAGTAGGAAAACATCAAAAAGTAAAGTGCAAAGAATGTCATAAATCAAAATTGCTCGATCCTGTTGCTCATGATTATTGTATAGATTGCCACGATGACTATCATGAAGGTGAACTTATACAAGACAAGTCTGTGATTGATTGCAAAGAGTGCCATACGGAAATGGGCTTTGAAGATTTTGATTTTGATTTGGAAAAACATAAACGTACAGATTTTCCTCTGGTAGAATCACACGAAGCGACACCCTGTTTTGCTTGTCATCAAAAAGAAGGTCAGAAGAAATGGAAATTTCAATCACTTGGTAAAAATTGCATTGATTGTCATGAAAATATTCATAAAAACGAACTGGAAACAAAATATTTTCCACAGCAAAACTGCAAAAACTGTCATACAGAAAGTGTTTGGAGCAAAATTGATTCTTTTGATCATAGTAAAACGGATTTTAATCTTGAGGGAAAACATCTCGAAACCAAATGTATCGATTGCCACAAATCCGATAATGAAAAAATAAAAGTAAAATTCAAAGATTTACCTGTCTCTTGCAGTAGTTGCCATGAGGATCAACATCATGGACAATTTGATGAAAATGACGTCAATGATTGCAGCAGATGTCATACTCCGGATAATTGGGAGGCATCAAAATTTGATCATAATAAAGCAAGATTTAAACTGGATGGTGCACATAAAAGTGTCTCATGCGATAAATGTCATAGTATTGATAAAAAAGCAAAAGAAGAATATATTGTTTATAAAAATGGAAAAATAAAATGTATAGATTGTCACAAATAATATTTGTTTTAATATTTTTTTCGGTAGTAATTTTCAGTCAAAATCCTCATGGAAAAGACATGAAAATTGATTGTGCTCAATGCCACACTTCTGATTCATGGAATGTGGATTTTAGAAATATAGATTTTGATCATAATTCAACCTCGTTTTCATTATATGGAAGACATAGATTAGTTGATTGTAGAGAATGTCATGCATCTCTAATTTTGTCAGATGTTAAAAGTGAATGCGTAGATTGCCATACAGATATACACAAAAACACATTATCAATGCAATGCAATAATTGTCATTCTGAAGATGATTGGATAATCGAAGACTTCACAGTTATTCACGAGGAAGCAGGGTTTCCTTTGACGGGTTCGCATCATGTATTGGACTGTTCAGAATGCCATAATAAAAGTGTGGAACTGATCTTTGAGCCTTTATCTACTGATTGTTTTTCCTGCCATGAGAATAATTATAATAATACGACATCTCCAAATCATATTGAGGAAAATTTTCCAATGGATTGTTATCAATGCCATGATTTGGATGCTGAAACATGGGTGATTTCCCATGATTTTTTTCCTTTGGAAAAATCGCATAACATATCTGATTGCTTTACCTGTCACACAGAAAGTAATTATAAAAACACCTCTTCTGAGTGTATCAGTTGCCATAGCAAAGATTATGACAATGCCTTGAATCCTGACCACAAGATAAGCTCTTTCTCAAAAAATTGCTCCGAATGCCATACTCTCGACCCGGGGTGGTCTCCGGCAAAATACGAAAATCATGATGACAATGATTTCCCTATTTTTTCAGGAAAACACAAAGGAGAATGGTCACAGTGTACCGACTGCCACTTAGATCCAAGTAATTATTCTGTTTTTACCTGTACTGATTGTCACAAACATAGAAAATCCAAAATGGATGAGGAGCATGACGAAGAAGGAGGATATATTTACGAAAGTAATGCATGCTATAAATGTCATCCGGACGGTGATAAATGATTTAATACAAATAATTATACTTTTTAATCAAATTTTATTTTTAATTTAGCAGCCATTTTCATATTAAATCTAAAAAAACACAAGTTTCTTTATAATAAAGCATCTTTTTACTGAATATACCCGTATATACTAATGACAGAGACTGAAAGATTATTAAAAATTATTAAACTAAGTAAAAGCGGTAATAGCAAATCTCAGTTTGAGTTATATAATCTTACATATAATCGCGCTATGGGTATTGTTGCCAGATATATAACAAATAAACATGATGCAGAAGATATATTAACAGAGTCTTACTATAAGATTTTTAAAAATATTGGTAAATACGATGAAAAAAAAGACTTTTACAATTGGTTTCATAGAATTATTGTGAACACTGCAATTGATTATATCAGAAAATATAAAAAATTAAAAATTGCTGAAAATGAAATTCAAGAGATGAATTTGTTTTGTAGGGGAAATGATAAAAACGACTTAGATTATTGCAAATACCTTGAAGCTGTTCAATCTTTGAGTCCTCAATACAGGATGGTGTTCAACCTTTTTGTAATTGACGGCTACAAGCATAGAGAAATTGCTGAAAAACTTGGAATAAGCGAAGGTACTTCTAAATCCAATCTCGTAAAAGCAAAAAGAAAATTAAGAGAAATATTTACAAATTTAAAATATTTAAATGAATAGATTGATACAATAGGACCAATGAACGACATAGATGGAAATATTATAAAAAAACAATTAAATAATCCACCGGAATTTGAATTTAATGAAAAACCGTGGATTATTGTCAAATCGCGATTAACTTACGATAGAAAATTGAGAAAAGTAGGTGCTTTTGCTCTTTTATC
Organism: Saprospiraceae bacterium; assembly: GCA_026986005.1. Classification (GTDB taxonomy): domain Bacteria; phylum Bacteroidota; class Bacteroidia; order Chitinophagales; family Saprospiraceae; genus JADJGA01. Next base: position 87,146 of record JALSPK010000141.1, on the reverse strand, counting down.
CGGTATTTTGCTATTAGGTCTAATGGCTATAGTAGGAAATTATTGGTATAATAAAAAACTTCAAATTTATAAAAATACCACTAATACAGTTGATAATATTCGAAAAAATAGACATGAAATCATCTTCAATACCGATACTATCTACAAAGAAAAGATAATATATATTCACGATACACTATACAAAACAATAAAAATCGTAAAACCAATTTCGCCAATACCAACTGAAAATAACATTGTTTCTCTCAATATGCATAAATTGAATAATTACAAATCAATTTTTTCAATAGGTAGAAATAATTTTTTCAATAATTTTAATTATAAAATTGGAGGTTTGCCATTGACCCTTGGCTTTACTAACAATTCAAACCGAATACAAAACAATTCTATTCCATATTATCGTGAACAAAATAAACAAAGCAGGTTAAATGAGATTGAAAGACTAATGTTTAAATTAAATCTAATAAAATATAAAAGGAATATTGGATATGGCCAAAACTATCAATATAACAAATGGTTGAATGAATTAGCGTCAAAGGTTGCAAAAGAAAAAAGAACATTAAAATATAAAATGAGTAAATTCTTATCAGGATTCAATGAAGTCGGATATGAAATTGAACCGAAAATAGGTGGAGTTTATTCTTTGGTATTTAAAAAATCAAATATTGGATTGTTAACCGGACTAAATAGTAAAGTTCTATTCGAAAATGGTATTAAAGCAGCTATCGGAGTAAATTGGATTGATTATCATGGCGAATTTAAAGCCGTTGATATAGTGGATGGTGATTTCCCTAAAACACCGAATAATGGCGATATTTTTGATGGTATTTACTTTGACAATTCATATTGGCTACTACCTCTGGGATTGGAATATCATTTCAATTATCAAAAAACATTTCATCCATATATTGGTATTGGATGGGCAATGAAATTTGGTATAAAAGATATTATCAAGTATGAATTTCACGATATAAAAACCTACAAAGAGTATAAAATAAATAAAACATTTGATGAATCTTTTGATTATAGCAATTACTTTCTAAAAACCGGAATAGAATATAATTGGAATAAGAATTATAGCAATTCCCTTGAGTTTTCTTATTATTTTAGCAACAAAACATATAAATACAATTACTCAAAATTGAATAATCTGTTTTTGACACTAAATGTGAAATATAGGTTTTAAAGTGAAAATATCGCAAAAAGTTTAATTTTAATGATTTTATGGACAGACAATATATAGTGTCTGAAAATTAAAATGTCTAAGTAAAATGTTTCGCAAGGCTATTTTATTAAAAAAATGTATAAACTCTACTATAATGAAAGAAAACATTTCGCATTGCGTAGTATAGGATGTATTTGAAATATTATTAAATAACTTAAATTTAAAAATTATGAAAAGGATTAAATTAATGCCAGTATTTATTATTGCTTTAACGCTGGGTGCTGTAATGTTTGGTACGAGCTGCGAAAAAGAAAATTTAACAATAGCCAATGACACAACTACATTAAATGATAGAGGTGGTAAAAATGGGATGAACAATAGTGGAGACAAGATGAAACAAGACATTTGCTCATGTATAGTTAGCAATTTTCCTGTTGAAGAATTGTCAGATATTGAATTAAACAGCCTTTCACATATGTTAGAAGAGGAAAAGCTTGCCAGAGATGTATATTTGACCTTATATGATAAATGGAGTGAAAGGGTTTTTGCCAATATATCAAAAGCTGAACAACGACATATGGACGCTATTCTTTGCCTATACGATAAGTACAATATAGAAGATTTAGTTAGTGAGAATGAAATAGGTGTTTTTAAAGATGAAGGTTTACAAAGTTTATATACAGCATTGATTGATCAAGGAAAAGAAAGCCTCAGTGCAGCATTGACAGTAGGAGCAACCATTGAAGATTTAGATATTTTTGATCTTATTGATTTATCACAGCAAGCTGATAATAAAGATTTGCTCGCAGTTTTTTCAGAACTTACCAAAGGTTCAAGAAATCATATGAGAGCATTTATCTCAAGATTGAATCTAGAAAAAACAGCTTATATTCCTCAGTTTATAACTCATGAATTGTTTGATAGTATAATAAATTCAGATAGAGAAAGAGGTGGCAGTATTTGCGGAAACTCTAATAATGGTAAAAATAGAGGAAATAGAACCGGAAATTGTAATGGAAACGGTGGCAATGGTGACCACGGAAATGGTGGGAAAGGAAACGGAGGTAATGGCAATGGATAAATTTAATGACTTTGTAGACAGACAATAATTAGTTTTTAGTTTCACGAATTATTTTAGCCTTGAATTAAAAAATTCAGGGCTTTTTTGTATAAGTTATTTAATTCGGCTATAAATATCAAAATAATCTACTTGTAGATGGTTTTATTTTTACATAACCTTTTTCCGAAAATAGATACATAGCTAAATAATTTAGGGTAAAAATCACCATATAGTGTCTGTCCATAAAGCGCTTGATATTGGAAATATTTAATTTTCTATGTGGTATATTTTGTTTTCTTCAACTTTTTTTCAGACTTTTGTTTTTGTATTATTGAAAATGCAAATATATAAATATCTGTAAACTCAATTTGTACAATTATTTATTGTTTACGGGTTTTTATATTTACCCTGAATTGCTGGTATTTGTTATATTATACCATTTTTTAAAACAGAATAACCGATATTTATTGTTTTATTTATTTTTAATTTTACTTATATATCGGTACTAAAAAATATTCTTATGAAAATATTTTGTATTGGAAGAAATTATATCAATCATGCACAGGAATTAAACAATCCCATTCCTGAGAATCCTCTGATATTCATGAAACCACCAACGGCAATGTTGAGAAAAGGAAAGCCTTTTTATATCCCGGATTTTTCCAATGAAATACATTATGAAGGAGAATTGGTTGTTAAAATAGCAAAAAATGGTAAGAACATAGCTCCCGAATTTGTAAGCTCATATTATAAAGAACTTACAATAGGGATTGATTTTACAGCAAGGGATATCCAAAAAAAACTAAAAGAAAAGGGGCATCCATGGGAAATAGCAAAAGGGTTTGACTTTTCTGCCGTAGTAGGCAATTGGATTTATTTTACGGATGAAATGAAATCCGGCAATATAAATTTTACGCTTAATAAAAATGGAGAAACTGTTCAAAGAGGAAAAAGCGAGGAAATGATATTCTCTATAAATGATATTATTGTTTACCTTTCCAAATATTTTAAATTACAAATTGGAGATTTGATATATACAGGTACTCCTGGAGGTGTCGGGAAAGTTAAATCCGGTGATATTTTAGAAGGATATATAGAAAAAGAAAATTTATTGTATTGTGAAATAAGGTAATTTTATACTTGTCCGTATAAATGACTTTAGTTAAATTAGTGTTTTGTGTGCCAAATTTTATATTTTTGTATGTATTATTAAATTAAACCAATCATAACTTGGACTTAGAGGAAAAATATATTGCTTCAAAAAGGAAAATGGATCATTTGGAATTGACATCCAAATCTCAGGTATTACCATCAATGACTGACAGTAGATTTATGTATGAACCCCTTTTAGGCAATGTGGAATCTATTGACTTAAAGATTCAATTTCTTGATACAATATTTTACAATCCAATTTGGGTTTCGAGTATGACGGGAGGTACTGAATCAGCAAAAAAAATAAACAGAAATCTTGCAAAAGCTTGTATGCAGTTTGGTATGGGAATGGGTTTAGGCTCATGCAGACAATTATTAACAGATGATTCAAGGTTGGAGGATTTTACTGTTAGAAAAGATATTGGAGACAGACCATTATATACAAATATCGGAATTGCCCAACTAGAACAATTAATTGAGAATGACAGTATAAATAAAATCTCAGAATTAATAAAAAAACTGGAAGCTGACGGTATTATTATTCATATAAATCCTTTGCAGGAATTCGCTCAAATAGAAGGAGATCTGCTAAAACATAATCCAATTGTTACGATTAAAAGATTACTTGACTCTCTGGACAATAAAATAATTATTAAAGAAGTTGGTCAAGGTATGGGTTATGAAAGTTTGAAAGAGCTATTAAAATTACCATTAGCCGCAATAGAGTTTGCTGCATTTGGAGGAACAAATTTTGCTAAATTGGAGCTGTTAAGAAATAATAACAAAATAGAAAAGCAGTTTGAGCCCATAGTTAATTTGGGACATACAGCTAGTGAGATGGTAGATTTTACAAATAAAATTGTCTATGATATAGGAGATAGATTAAAATGTAAAGAAATAATCATCTCAGGTGGAATTAAAAGTTTTTTAGATGGATATTACTATACTGAAAAAATAAAGTTACCTTCAATATATGGAATGGCTTCAGAGTTTTTGAAATACTCTATGGGTGATTATGGTATTTTAGAAGAGTTTGTTTCAAAACATATTGAAGGATTGAAGATGGCGAAAGCTTTTTTAAGAATTAAAAATCACAAAAGTGCATAAAAATCCAATAAGCGGGTTCTCCAGACTCTCTAAAATAAGAAAAATGCAATGGGTTGTTGAGAATTTTTTCAAAGACCCTGATTTGGTAATGAATGAATTGATAAGTTATTGGCATCCCGGATTGCAGAGTATTTTGGATGGGTTTATAGAAAATTCTATTGGCAATTTTCCAATACCTCTAGGTGTTGCTCCCAATTTTAAAATTAATGGAAAGGTGTATGCTATACCTATGGCTATTGAAGAGAGTTCGGTGATAGCAGCAGCATCAGCAGGCTCTAAGTTTTGGTTTGATAGAGGTGGTTTTAAAGCAGAAGTAATAGATAGTAAAAAAATAGGACAAGTTCATTTTAAATGGGGAGGAGATTTTAAGTTGTTGGCCCATTTATTTGACGATATAAAACGCAAACTGATTGAGGATACAAAAGAATTTACTGCAACAATGGAAAAAAGAGGTGGCGGTATTCACTCAATTGAACTAATTGATTTTACGGAGAACATTGAAAATCTGTATCAGATAAAAGCAGAATTTTATACTTGCGATTCCATGGGTGCGAATTTTATAAATACAATTCTAGAGCAATTTGCAAAAACATTAAAAGAGTATTTTATCGCAAGTGATTCTTTTAAAAACGAAGACAAAGATGTACAGATAGTAATGTCTATTTTATCAAATTATACTCCCGAAAGTATTGTTCATGTTGAAGTGAGTTGTCATGTGGAAGAACTGGAAAATGGAAAAACGATTAAAGACGGAAAACTATTTGCAGAAAAATTTAATACTGCAATAGAAATAGCTAAGCAAGATCCATACCGGGCTACAACCCATAATAAGGGTATATTCAATGGCATTGATTCGGTAATTATTGCTAGCGGCAATGATTTTAGAGCTGTAGAAGCCTGTGGACATACTTATGCTGCCAGAGATGGACAATATAGAAGCCTCAGTCAATGTGAAATCAATAAGGGTATTTTTAGATTTTGGCTTGATATGCCAATGGCTATCGGTACAGTAGGAGGCTTGACAAAAACCCACCCAATGGCAAAACGCTCTCTTGAGATGCTTGGTAATCCAGGTGCAGAAGAATTGATGAAAATAGTAGCATCGGTAGGTTTAGCTCAAAATTTTTCAGCAGTAAAATCTCTGGTTACAACAGGAATACAAAAAGGACATATGAAATTGCATCTTACAAATATCATGACTCAATTGGAAGCAACCGCAAAAGAAAAAATTAAAATAATCGAGTATTTCAAGGACAAAACAGTTTCGTATAGCGGTGTAAAAACAATATTGGAAAAATTAAGAAAATAATGCTTGATGGCAAAACTAGACAAAGTAAAAATACTGGGTATAGATCCAGGAACTCAAGTGATGGGTTATGCAATTTTGGATTATTTTTTTGGTCATTTCAAAGTTGAAGCTCTTGGAGATATAAGGTTAAAAAAGTTTGAAACCCATCAAGAAAAATTAAAAGAAATATTTCTTCAAACTCAAGAACTGATAGAAACATATTTGCCAACTGAAATGGCAATTGAAGCACCTTTCTACGGAAAAAACGTTCAATCTATGTTGAAATTAGGGAGAGCTCAAGGTGTTACTATAGCTGCCGGCATAACAATGGGATTAAATATTACAGAATATGCACCAAAAAAAATCAAACAATCTGTCACCGGCAATGGAAATGCTTCAAAAGAACAGGTTTCGGCAATGTTGCAAAGTATCCTGAAAATAAAAATAGAAGATGGATTTTTGGATGCAACAGATGCTTTAGGAGCAGCAATGTGTCACTTCAACCAAATATCCAGTATTGGAGGAGGAAGCAAAAAGTATTCGGGATGGAAAAGTTATTTGACAGATAATCCTAAAAAACTAGCTAAATAATGGACTGGGACTCTGCAATATATGGCTTTGAATCGTATTTGATGCTTGAAAGGTCTCTTTCAAAGAATTCAATAGATGCATATTTGCGAGATATTTCAAAATTGGTTGAATACTTGGATATACATGAAATTGAAGTTTCTCCAATAGATATAAATTTTAAGATATTAAAAGAGTTCATTCTTTGGATAAATACTTTGGGCGTAGCCCAGAGATCACAAGCAAGAATTATTTCAGGAATAAGAGCCTTCTACAAATATTTGATGATGGAAGATATAATTGATGATGATCCAACTGAGTTGCTTGAAGGTCCCAAAATCGGTCGAAAAATACCCGATGTGTTGAGTTATAACGAAATAGAAATGATTCTTGAAGCTGTCGATTTAAGTACTAAATTCGGGCATAGAAATAGAGCAATTATCGAAACGCTTTATGCTTGTGGTCTTAGGGTAAGCGAATTGATAAATCTAAAATTATCAAACTATTTTCCGGACATCGGTTTTGTAAAAGTGATAGGCAAAAATAACAAAGAGAGAATTATTCCAATAGGAGCAGATGCTATCAAATATATTGATATCTATATAAAAAATCACAGAAGTAAAGTAAATATCAAAAAAGGTAATGAAGATTATGTTTTTCTGAATCGCAGAGGAAAAAATCTAGGAAGAATAATGATATTTCATATTGTCAAAGAATTGGCTGAAATTGCAGGAATCAAAAAAAATGTTAGCCCTCATACTTTTAGACATTCTTTTGCAACACATCTAGTTGAAGGCGGTGCTGATCTTAGAGCAGTTCAGGAAATGCTAGGCCACGAATCTATACTAACAACAGAAATTTACACCCACCTTGATACCAACTATTTGAAAAAAACAATACTTGCCTTTCATCCTAGAAACAAAAAAAATACCAAGTAGATAAATCAAAATATCAATAAATTTAATGACTTTATGGACAGACAATAAGTAATTGATTTGAATAAAAGTCCGTAAAAGGGCAAGAATTTGAATAATATGAATAGATTTAATAAAATTATCAAATATTTGGGAATTATAATTATTCTGAATATTCTTTTTCGTGGATTTTTATATAAAACTTCAGTTAATTATTTGAAAATTAAAACCAGACCAAATATTAAGCAAACAGATAAAAAACTGATTGAAGAAATTAATGAGCAAACTGAAAATAAAACATTAAGTATATAATCAATTATTCATCTTATTTTCAAACAATAATTAAATCTTTTGTTTGTATTGGGCCAGTTGTTCTGACATTAGTAATAAATTGAAAAATCCTTTTTCCGAAATCGGCTACTATTATAATTCAAATAGTTACCCCAATATAAAACCCAAGACAAGAAAATGTCAGATACTAACTGAAACTTACCGTTTACAAATTTGTCACTAAATAAAAAAACGAAAAATCATATAAATTTGAAAAGTTCTTCTAATATGCAAAAAATATTTTTTCTTCACTTAAAATATAATATAAATGAAAAAGATATTAAGCATAAAAATACCACTTATAGTAATGTTTATTTGTGCCCTATCCGTTGCAAATATAGAGGGACAAGAAGTAGAAGTACAAGGAGGCCTAAAAGTTACCGACATGCCGATAAATGATGCGGTGGACAACCTGGTGATACGGAATACAGACGGTTCCTTAGGGACGAGATCTGTGGCATCCCTTCCTCCATCTCCACCGCCAATAGATACGACACGTAATCTGGCATCAGATTATGAACTGGCAAAGCAATTGTGTAATTGTCCCAATCTTCCACCATTTTTGATACAGAAGTTACTGGAGAGCGGATATACTCAAGAAGATTTGATAGCTGGTGGTGTCGATGTACAAGATGTAATCGATGCACAGCGTATGGGTATATTAGTAGACTCACGTGATAATAAATCATATAAAACAGTGACTATTGGTACCCAGATCTGGATGGCGGAGAATTTAAATTTTGGCACACGTGTAGACGGAACTACTGCTCAAACAGACAATAGTACCATTGAGAAGTACTGTTATGAGGATCTTACTACCAATTGTGATACTTACGGCGGTCTATACCAATGGGACGAGATGATGCAATATGTCATTACGGCAGGTACACAAGGTGTATGTCCCACGGGCTGGCATCTACCTACTGATGATGAGTGGAAAACACTTGAAAAGCATCTCGGCATGACACAAGCACAAGCTGATGGCACAAACTATAGGGGTACAGACCAAGGTAGCCAGTTGGCTGGAAATGAGTCTTTATGGACTAATGGAACTCTTGATCAAAACGGAGCGTTCGGTAGTAGTGGTTTCTCAGCGCTACCCTCGGGCTACCGCGATATCTCAGGGACGTTCAATAGTCAGTCCGACGACGCCTACTTCTGGTCGTCCAGTATATCAAGCGGTTTTGCTTGGCTCCGGAATGTGTACTACAGTAATCCTATGGTCTACCGCCACGACACCGATAAGTCGTTCGGGTTTAGTGTCCGTTGCGTGAGGGATTGATGAGCGAAGCAACCGTTAGCGGGTGGGCTTGGATATTTGACAATTTGACTATTTTATCTAGCTGTCCTGAAGGGCATTGAGATGTCATACCGCTAAGCGGTTGATTTTTATTTTTGCATGACTTTCCGTATAAAATACAATTTGTGAAAATATCGAATATAGTAAAGTTAGAAGCAACGAACGATGCCATAATGCTACATCGGGAAGGGATTTTTTGGAGAGCTTATGAGTCCTCAGCATATCGCTTTGTTAATCATAAAAAAACCTATATTAACACTTAATAATTTGCATACAAATTTTAAAATATCTTCTACTGGGGAAAAATTGTTTTTAGTAGATAAATTTGGATTTATTGTTGACAGCACCAAAAGTATATTATTATCAAGTGATGAAGTTTATCAACGATTCCCTGATAGTGCCATTCAATGGGGAAAATCTTTATTCCCTACACCGAATAATCGAAAACTATGGAGACCAAAAACTAATACAGGAAAATGGAGATGGGTATTTTATGATATTTATGGCGGATTTGGAGACTATAAATACAATATGTTTCATCATATGGAAGATAGATATCCTGATCACAGCACTACAAAATTATTTAAAAAACTTATAAAAAACAATCAGTTTAAATCAAAATTCATAAATAGTGTCTGTCTATAAAGTGCTTGATTTTGGAAAAATAAAGATTTTTGATGAGATTTTTATCTTTCTGAGAATTAGTGATGCCTTAGCATCAGTAATTTGAATAAAGTAAAAATATCGCGAAAAGATTATTTTTATATTTTAATGACTTTATGGACAGACACTAAATAGATACGCCTATATCCTGAATAATGTTTCTACTGAAAAGAAAATGTTGAATAAAATAGATTCACTAAAAAATATATTGCTTGTTATTTTTTTGTGAACCTAAATTTTTTATATTATTTCACACAATAAATCTATTTACAATTACGATTATGTGAACAGTAATTAAAAATATAAATAAAATGGAATATTCAGTAGACATTCAAGCATTAAATCAACAGATAAGTATCGAAAGTTCTTTTGTAAAGGAATTGTATGAAGCTACATCCAAAGTAATTGTAGGACAAAAGTATATGATGGAGAGACTGCTTTTGGGACTTTTGGCAGATGGACATATATTGTTAGAAGGCCTTCCGGGATTGGCTAAAACCCTAGCCATTAAGACCCTTTCTTCGGCAATTGATGTAAAATACAAAAGGATTCAATTTACTCCTGATTTGCTGCCTTCTGATGTAGTCGGCACTATGGTCTATAATCCTGCAAAATTGGATTTCTTTGTTAGTAAAGGGCCTATTTTTTCAAATTTTGTCCTTGCTGATGAGATCAATAGGGCTCCGGCTAAAGTACAAAGTGCATTGCTTGAAGCTATGCAAGAAAGACAAGTTACAATAGGCAAAGAAACCTTCAAATTACCTGAGCCTTTTTTGGTAATGGCAACACAAAACCCAATCGAACAAGAAGGTACATACCCCCTCCCGGAAGCTCAAGTAGATAGGTTTATGCTAAAAGTAAAAATTGATTACCCATCACTTGATGACGAAAGGAATATCATTAAAAAAAGCATGTCGGGTGATACTACAATGGATATAGATTCAGTAGTGAGCGTCGACACTATTCTGAAAGCTAGAGAAACAGTAAAAAAAATATATATTGACGAAAAGATTATCAACTATATTCTTGATATTGTTTTTGCTACAAGACAACCTGAAAAATATAACCTCAATGACCTAAAACCATTGATTAGTTTTGGTGCATCTCCTAGAGCAAGTATAGCTCTTTCTATTGTTTCAAAAGCATATGCCTTCATCAATGGTCGTGGCTTTGTAATACCCGAAGATGTCAGAAATGTAGTCAAAGATGTATTGAGACACAGGATAGGTATCACATATGAAGCAGAAGCTGAAAATATAACACAAGAAGATATCATAACTAAGATAATCAATACTGTTGAAGTTCCATAATGAAATTCATTGCCTACATATTAATGTTTTTTAGTCTGAATCTTGAGGCTCAAAATGTTTTATTGCAAAAAGAGGTCACTTCTCTATTGCATGGCACAAACACTCAAAAATTGATCCTGTACGGATATTTTGACAATAAATTTGAAGTTCAACTTTATCTAATACACGACAATAAAGATTGGGCAGGAGTGTGTTATTACCCCTCAAGTGACACCAAAATCAATTTGGAAGGCGGCATGATCGACGATAAACTGATACTTAACGAAAGTGATTCATTACAGGATAATATTGGAATGTGGAAGATAGATATAAACGAACCTGAGATCACTGCAAAGTGGATGAATCCATCAGGCAGATTGCATTTTGATATGATTTTAAAACCTATTGCCAATAAAAAAATTGCCAAAGAATTATTATCAGTAGATACATATGAAGGTGAAATTATAAACAACAATTACAATATTATAATTTATAATATCGACAGGAATATAAAAAAAGCTGTTATATTAAATTTGAACAAAGCAAAATACCTAACAAATGTAGTAAAATGCAAAAATAAAAACTGTACTGATTTTAACATAATCATCAACGGAGATAAAAAAATAAGACGATTAGAATGTCATCAGGAAGAAAACAATATTTTGAAAATCAATATCTACAATCAATTTATAACAAAATTTACTGCCAAGCTAAAAAAAATCAGCTCTTTTGAAAACAGAGCAATCTCTTTTATCAATAAAGCATATCGTTATTATATTAGTTTTCCTTTGTTAAAAAGTAAGAGTATTCACTTTGACAAAGAAATGCGTGTATTGGCCGAAACCTATAAAATGGAATTGGATAAATTAGAGAAAAGTAAGCTTGATCTAGAGAATAGATTACAATTGTCAGCAAATGCTTGGTTTGATGTTGACTTTATTTCAAACAATGTGATTAGTGGTACAATAATATCACAAAAATCTTACGAGGATGAGATAAAAACCACTTCAATAATTATTAAAATAAAAAATGGTAAATATATTGATGTGAAAAAACAGTTTAAATCGGATTTCAACTATGGTTTTTTCATCAACCAATTTCTTAAAAACGAAATTAATACCATGTATAAGGATAAAACTATTTCAAAATGGTATCACCTAAAACCCAATGATTTTAAAAATATTACAATATGCAAAGCAGGAATAGTCTATAGTACCAAATTTAATAGCATTATAGGAACTATAAAAGTAATAATACCTTATGGTGATATAAAAGATAAATTGACTAGAAAAAGCATTTTTAAAAAAATCATGCTATAATAAAATGGAAGCAAAAGAGATAATTAAAAATATCAGGAAAATTGAAATTAAAACTAAAGGTCTTAGCAAGAACATCTTTAGTGGTGAATATCACAGCGCATTCAAAGGATTGGGTATGTCTTTTGCCGAAGTGAGAGCTTATAAATATGGAGATGAGGTTAAAAATATAGATTGGAATGTCACAGCACGAACAGACCAACCGCATATAAAAGTTTTTGAAGAAGAAAGAGAACTAACCGTAATGCTGCTAATTGATATAAGTAAATCTACTTTTTTTGGGACTAAGTCAAAACTTAAAAGTGAAGTGACAGCGGAAATTAGCGCAGTTTTATCGTTTTCCGCAATCTCCAACAACGATAAAGTGGGGGCAATATTATTCACGGATAAAATAGAAAAATATATTCCTCCCAAAAAAGGAAAATCACATATTCTGCGAATCATCAGAGAGATTATTTATTATAATGCAGAAAGCAATGGTACAGATTTAAGTCTGGCTTTAAAGTACCTTAACAATGTTAATAAAAAAAGAAGTATCGTATTCGTACTGTCCGATTTCCTTTGCAAAGATTATGAAACACCTCTGCGTATCGCCGGTAAAAAACACGATGTAATCGGTGTTCACATTTTCGATCAAGCTGAATACAAATTACCAAATGTCGGTCTTATTAAAACAGAAGACTCCGAGACAGGAGAAAAAATAATCCTAGATACTTCTTCATCAAAAATAAGACAGAAATATGAGAAATGGTATGCAAAAAATTATAAAGAGTTTAAAGAAAATTTTAATAAATTAGGTCTTGATATTATAGATATTCAAGTAAAAGACGATTACTCTCTTGCTTTGCATAAGTTTTTTAAAAGAAGAACAAAATGAAAAGTGTAAAAACATATATATTTACAACCTTAGTTGTTTTAATAGCATTTATCGAACTAAATGCACAAAACGAAATAACTATTCATTCAAAACAAGACAGTACTGTTATTGGATGGGATGCAGTGTTTGATATCACAATTGACCCATCCAAGGATATAAACACCTTCAATATAGCAGTTCTTGATGCTCCAGGGATACAAAAAATATATAAAAATAAATATAATTTTTCTAAGATAGATTCCTCCGAACAAAATATTGTAGATTTTGAAATTTCTGATTTTGGAAAATGGAAAGGTGTAGATAATAAAATCACAATTGATAAAACACAAAAAAACAATCAAATAAAACTGAAAATTTGGGATCCGGGAGCATACATGATATTACCTTTTGTAGTGAAACACACCGATGAATTGACAGATACTATTTACCCTGATAAACTAGATCAATACCCTAGTATCTTGGTATTTCCTACCGTCAACCCTAAAGATACAATAAGGGATTTTACTCCTATAAAAGGTTTAATTATAGAGAAAGAAAATTGGAGAGACTACCTGTTATATATATATATCGCCTTGGGGATTATTCTGCTAACATTAGCTGCTTTCCTTTTACCGAAATTATTTAAAAAGGAAAAAACAAAAACTTCCGAACCTAAACATGAAATAGTACTTCCTGCTCATACAATAGCTTTGAAAAAACTTAAAAAAATAGAAGAAGAAAAAGCATGGAAAGAAGAATCTAGAATTAAGGAGTACCAGTCCAAACTCACCCATGTATTAAGAGAGTATTTGGAAAACAGATTCAGTATAAAAGCTCTAGAACAAACTACAGATGAGATTGCAGATTCTCTATCAAAATTATCAATAAGCGAAAAAGATACTAATACTATTAAAAATATTCTGCAAATAGCAGACTTGGTTAAATTTGCAAAGGCAAAACCAGGTGAAGATATTCATAAAAAGTTTTTGGTTGATACTATAGATTTTGTTAACAAAACGATACCACAGCAGGTAGAATAGACACATATTATTTGCTATTACCGCTTGCTGTAGCAAAAGTAATAATAGATAAAGAAAAACCCGGGCTTTAGCCCAATTTAATAAAGAACTAACTATGTATAAAATACAAAACATAGAATTTTTGTACCCTTGGATTTTAGTACTATTACTAATAATCCCTTTCCTCTTTTGGTGGATAAAATACAAATCTATCAAGAACAAAGCGTATATACCTATGCCTTCACTTGAAGGCTTGAAAGAAAATACAGCAAACTGGAAAACTCTACTTTACAATTCAATTCCTTTCTTCAAACTTTTGGCTTTGGCTCTATTAATATTAGCCTTTGCAAGACCCAGACTCTCTCTTAAACAAGAATCTGTTAATGCAGAAGGTATTGATATCGTTATGGCAATTGATGTTTCGACCAGCATGCTTGCTACAGACTTTAAGCCAAATCGATTGGAAGCAAGCAAAAAAGTTGCTATTGACTTTATCAACAATAGACCTTATGATAGGATAGGTCTTGTTGTGTTCTCCGGCGAAGCTTTTACGTTCTCACCTGTCACTACCGATCATGATTTGTTAGTCAGCTTGGTTGAACAAATACAAGCCGGTACAATCAAAGACGGAACAGCCATAGGCAACGGATTAGCAGCAGCAGTCAATAGGCTTAAAAATTCAAAATCAAAAAGTAAAGTTATAATTCTGCTTACTGATGGGGTCAATAATTCAGGATATATAGATCCGGCAACAGCTACCGAACTGGCAAAAGAAAATGGAATAAAAGTATATACTATCGGCGTTGGATCACAAGGAATGGCAAATTCTCCCATCGGTAGGCAATTTGGAAAATTGATATTTAGAATGACTAGAGTCGAAATTGATGAGAGGCTATTAAATGAGGTGGCAAAAGCAACAAACGGAAAGTATTTTAGAGCTAAAAACGAAAGAGAATTAGCAAAAATTTATGACTATATTGATAAATTGGAAAAAACAAAAATTGAAGTTAAAGTATTTAAACGTTATAGTGAAGAATTTCGATTGTTTTTAATTCCGGGATTACTTTTGCTTTTACTGATATTGATATTTAAAAAAACAATTTTGAGAACTTTAATATAAAAGTAAATACGAATCGTTAGAAATAATTTGTATAGTAAAAAAACGACTTAAACAATATGTTTAGATTTGAAAATAGTGAATATTTATACCTGTTTATTGGACTGTTACCAATAATACTGCTATTTGTGTATTCGGAAACAAAAAGAAAAAAGGATAAGAACAAATTTATTGATTCCCCTTTGTTTGATAAAATCGTACCTAAATATAATAAAAGACATCATTGGGTAAAAAATATTATATATCTGTTGATTTTTATATTTTCACTAATAGCATTAGCCAATCCTCAATGGGCCAATAAACGAGAAAAAGTAAAAGTCCAAAGTTCAGATATTTTTATAGCTCTTGATATATCCAGGAGCATGCTTTGTACGGATATATCACCAAACAGATTGGAAAAAAGTAAAAAGCTAATTGAAAAGATTATAGACAAGCTAAAAGGTAATAGGATTGGGTTGATATTTTTTGCAGGTGATGCATTTCTCAAAATGCCATTGACAAGTGATTATTCCGCAGCCAAAATGTTTACAAAAACTGCAGACACCGATTTAATAGAAAATCAAGGGACTGCAATAGAAGAAGCTATTGCGATTGCTGAAAAAGGTTATGATGATAATGTCAAGCATCAAAGAGCGATGATAATAATAAGCGATGGCGAAGATCATGATGGTAATGCGATAACTAAAGCAAAAAAAGCTCATGACAACGGACTTGTGATTTTCACAATAGGGGTGGGTACATCCAAAGGTGGTTACATACCCTATAAAGATAGATTTGGTGTAGAAAAATATAAAAAAGATGAAAATGGCAATTATATAAAATCAATTATCAATGAAGAATTATTGAATGAAATTGCCGATAATGGTGGAGGTCGATATTATTCAATATTGCAAGGAGATGAGATTTTGAATTCTGTTCAAGAACAAATGGAACGAATTGAAAAAAGAGAGGTTGAGCAAAGATCATTTACCCAATATGAGAGCTACTTCCAATACTTCTTGATATTCGCAATACTATTTTTTGTGTCGATGTTTTTTGTAAAAGAAAAGAAAAAATGAAATGAAAAATATATTAATCTTAGTTTTTTTGTCAATAACTTCATTAAATGCTCAGAGCGGGCATAAACAGCGTATTGAAGCTGATAAGCTTTACACCGAAGGAGATTTTGAAAATGCAGAAATAAAATATAAAAAAGCATTGGAAAAAGAAGAGGAATATAAGGCAAATTACAATTTAGGCAATACTCTTTACCAACAGAAAAGATTTGACGAAGCCATTGAAAAATATCAAAAGGCATTGAGCGAAACTAATGATAATAAATTGAAAAGTAAGATTTACCACAATCTTGGAAACGCGTACTTTAATAATAAAAAACTAAAAGAAAGTGCTGAATCATTTAAACAGTCCTTGAGATTGAATCCTAAAGATGAAGATACTAGAAAAAATCTAAATCTAGTAAAACAATTGCTGCGACAAATGAAAAAACAGCAACAACAACAACAGAAACAACAACAGAAACAACAACAGAAACAACAAAACAAAAACCAAAAGGACAAAAACAAACAACAACAAAACAAAGACCAAGAAAATAAACAACAGCAGCAGCAACAACAACAGAAGGACGAAAAAGAAAAGGACAAAAAAGAAAACCAACAGCAACAAGAAGAGGAAGAAAAAGGAGATAAAAACAAAAAAATGACAAAAAAGGAAATGGAGAAATTGCTAAAGGCTATTGAAAATGACGATAAAGAAATTCAAAAAAGAGTAAGAAAAACAAGTACAAAAAGCAAAAAAAGAAAAAAAGATTGGTAAATTCTACCGGGTTTCATATAAACAATACTTATTTTAAAACAAAACAAATTAAAATGTACAAATTATTCATATTTACAATTAACATATTATTTTCCGGTTTGGCAATTGGACAAGAGACAATAGAATTAAGCAACAATAACCACGAGGGCAAAATCAATATTAAAGGCACTTATTTATCTATCGATACAAGTGGTTTAAACCTAAAAACTTCTGCAAGTCCTAGAACATTTATCGATGAAAAAGACAAAACTGTTTTTAATATCGAACAAAAACAAGTCTCTTTAGAAGACTATGAATCATTATTTATAAATAAGATGCTGAAATTAGATACAATACTACAAAAAGATAAGATTAGATTTAATGATTTTAAAGGAAATCTAATTGTAAGTAAAGTTAATTTAGATAATACAGAAAAATCATTTTGGCTATGTTATCTTGGAAATAGCAAAATAGTGATTGAAATAAAGGTCTTTTACAATATTGACTTAGAAGACAAATATAAAAAAGCATTTTATAAAGCAATTAAATCTATATACATTGATACAAGTAAAAAAATATCAATTTATGAAGATCTCCCTTACTATTTGGACGAGGAAAAATTCCCTTATAAAAAAGAGTTTTCTTTTATGCCACAATCTATTTCAATATCAAAAGACATAAATGGAAGCAAAAGGATAATAACAATAACTTATACTGAGTCAAACAAGGATGAAATAAATGAACTAAAAAAAGCTTTTGGTGAGAATATAGAAAAAAGTCAAAATGAAGGTAAAGAGATTTTCACTTCAATTCAATATAATAATGATAAAATAAAACTTAAAGGATTGATTGTTTATAAAAACCAAATAATTAATCTGGTTTGTATCTCATCAAGTTCAGATAAAGAAGCTATAGATGAGTTTAAAGAAATAGCAAAATCAATAACATTTAAATAACAATCATCATGAAAAATATTCTATTTTTTCTAGGGCTGGTTTTAAGCATAAACTTAGGCATTGGTCAAAACAAATCATTTGAATTAAATATTCAAAGTGATACAGTCCTTATGGGTAATTACATAATAGCTAAGTTTTCATTGATAAATACCGATGGGGATTTTGAAGCTCCCGAATTCAAGGATTGGGATATTGTCAGTGGACCAAATACAAGCTCAATGTTCAGTATGGTAAATGGCAACACAACGAAACAATCAAGCTACACTTATTATCTAAAACCCAAAAAAGAAGGCGAACTATTAATTGAACCGGCTTATTTGTTCAATGATATAGATACACTAGAAACCGTACCTCAAACTGTTTTAGTCCTTCCAAATCCTGATGGGAAAATTATTGAACCGGTGCAACAACCAAATGATATGTTCCACTTTTCATTTCCTGATGAAAAATCCGATTTTCTTCCAAGAGAGAGAAAACCAAATAAAAAGAAAAAGAAAAAACTAAAAACACGAAAACTTTAATACGATAATATCATTTTATTTTTTATGCTGTAGTTGTTCTGCTTTTACGAAAAGACCCTCAAAGCACAATATACTTTGAGGGTCTTTTTAATCTATTCTGCTAATAAAAATGTAACCTAAAAGAATTTTTGTCTATTATCTTTTACTTCAATGTTCTTTGACAAAGCATCAAACAACCTGAATTGAACACTTGTCCTAGCAGCATCTGAAAGCTTTTTCTTCTCAGCAACAATGTTTGATTCTGCACTTGGTTTTTCAATACTCACAGGCGATATCATAAATACTCCCGAACTACCCACTAACGGTCCATAAGTTTTTCCCGTCTCACCGTTAAATGCGTAATAAAGAACCTTTGGCTCATTACCAAGGTTATTTACAAATTTAGAATTGAAAAGCACATTATCGGCATTTTCCACTTTCAAGTCAAATTGAGATGCAACATCTTCAAGACTCTTAGATTTAATCATTTCAGCAATTTTCTTTCCTTTCAATTGATTTTTAACCAAGGTTTCTACATCGTTTCTCACCTCATCAATACTTCTTAATCCTACAGGATATACATCACTCAAATATGCTAAAACAAATTTTTCGTTGTAGTACAATTTTTTATTGGCATAAGTAAAAACAGTAGGTGCTATATCTCCTTTTTCAGTATCAGGTTCAAACGCCCATTTGATTATCTCCCTTGAAGTCTGTCCTGAACCTAAATCCATAAATGTATAATCATTGGCTTTGAGCGGCATTGACTTTTTCATTGTCAAACCATATTTTTTTATATTCTCTTCAAAAGCAGTAGCATCATCACTACTGGTGATAATCTCACTTGCAATATCATAAATAGAATCCTGAGTCTCTTGACTAGGTATAATATTTGTATTGATATAGGCTACTCTATATTTTGGTTCTTTATCTTTAAATATTTGATTTTCTACTTTTATAAGATGAACACCAAATCTTGTTGTTACTACATAAAGACCGCCTTTTTTGCCATTGAAACAAGCATAGTTAAATGCAGGAACCATCCTGCCTTGTGCAAAAGTTCCAAGGTCACCGCCCTTACTTGCACTACCCGGATCTTGACTAAATTTAACTGCTAATGAATCAAAAGATTCTTTTCCGGTTTCTAATAGTGTCTTTAAACTATCAATTGTTGCCTTCGCCTTAGTAAATCCTTCAGCATCACCCTGCGCTACACTCCTGAGTATATGTTTAGCTTTCACACTATCAGGAACCATTTTCTTATCCACTATCTTTGCGACTGTAAATAAGTCTTTGTCTTTGTATGGTCCTATCACGTCCCCTTTATTCCATCTAATGGAATCTTTTTTAAGAGCATCCGGAAGTTCGTCGTATTTGTAATATACACTACCTATTACCCCTTCATTGGTAACAGCAAATAGACTATCGTTTTCCGAAGCTTTAAAATCTTTAGCAAGCTGTTCGGATTTTACTTTCAAACCGGCTACATCCTTATCCGTGGGTTTTACTTCAAAAGTTGCGTATTTGACTGCTCTTTTTTCCTCCTCATTTGTGTACATATTCTTGTGCTCATTGAGATACGCTTGAATAGCCTGATCTGTTACTTCTACTTGGTCATCTGCAATCTTTTCAAATGGCACTTTCACATATTTAAAGTTTGCTTTAGTACCATTCATTTTAGCAAGGTCTTCTGCATACCAAGATGGAGTATAAAATGCTTTGGATACTAAATTGGACATTTTAGTTTTTAGCCTGTCATATTGTATTTCTTTTTCCTGAACTGCCCAAAATCTTTTGTATTCAGGATTCAAGCTACCATCGTCAATCATTTGTTTGATTTGATCCAATTGCTTCTTATCTACTACTCCGGTTTGTTTATTTTTGAACCTAGCAGATATAATCGGACTTAGGTTATCCCCAAATTCCAAATCAATAAGCTCTTCTTTACTCACACCCATTCCAAGTTTTTCCGCTATAGTCTCCGCTATAGTTTTATTCTTGAAATAGTTCCACAATGTATTTTTATTAGCATAAATATTGTCAGTTGAATTACCGTACAGTATTCTCTCTGCCTCTTGAAATTCTCTAAAATCTATCTTTTTCCCATTTACTTTACCAATGGTCGTTCTATCCCCTGACGCATATTTGTTGCTACCACTAACAATACTTTGTAGAATAAATCCACCCATACCAACCGCAATCATGACTACTAAAAGCCATGTGTTCTTTCTTATCGTTCCTATTAAAGCCATATTAAAAAATTATTTTATTTAAAATTTTGCGACATAAGTTTAAACTATTGTCGATTCTATTTGAAAAACCGTGCAAAGGTAGGATGTTTTATTGTATTTACAAATTATTATCGCATACTATTTGGTTGATAACTACAAAAATAAGCCATTAACAAATAAAAATAGATATTTAGCATTGATAACTAAATGATAAAATAGTAAAATTAATTCAATAGCGTAACTTTTTTTTGTATATTCCGAAACTTTAAGACTATTTTATTTATAATTAGTGTCTGTCTATAAAGTGCTTGATTTTTGAAAAATAAAGATTTTTAAGGAGATTTTTGTCTTTCTGAGAATTAGTGATGCCTTAGCATCAGTAATTTGAATAAAGTAAAAATATCGCAAAAAGATTATTTTTCAATTTTAATGACTTTGTGGACAGACACTAATTAATGCCTGTAAGAAAACATACATTTTCATAAATGTAATCCTATCTCTGTTCTTTTGGAATATATTTTTCAGCAAATGAAGGAAATCTGGCGCTACCAAAATGTGCATAATTATCAATGCCACTACTTCTTTTTTTATAATGATTGACAAAGTCAATAAAAAAAGCGGTTAGTTTTTCAAATTCCATATTTCTAGAATTTGGTTTGGGATAATATGTAATATAGTCTATATTGCCATTTTTATTCCAAAACACATTCAACCATATCTTAAGCCCCCTCAAATCAAAATTGATTTTTTTAGAGTGCTCTTCCAAATCATACAGTAGATACATCCAGTTGATATAAGCCAATTCAATAGAATCTCCACTTATATTGAGCAAGCTCTTGGGATATAACTTTATCAGATTACCATACCCCTCTTCATACTCCCCTATCTGAAAAGACTTGGGCATATCTTTCAGGCTAGAATCCTGAGCATCTACTAAACTAGTGCCGGATACCAGTAAAAAAAGGATAATGGTTGTTGCTTTGATATATTTCATATTTAAAATAAAATGCTAAGTTATATAATTTTTTTAATATCATGTATCAGATACTGAAAATCATTTCAAAAATATTTTAGTATTTGCTTTTACGCTACCGGAATTGTTGCGCGCATTAATCTTGATATAATTCCATCCTTTTCTCAATTTGATCTGTGCTTTTATAAGTTTTGAACTTTTAAAATAATCTATATTATTAACCTTAACATTGTTTACTGTCAGATCAACAAATGATGAATGTTTTATTCCTTCAACTCTTGCCTCAAATGCATAAGCACTACTTTTTACCGTTTTTCCGGATTTTGCCGGTTTCAAAATGGATATTTCAGGTTTTTTAGGCTTCCCGTTAAACAATACCATTGTAGTATCTGATGCTGATCCATATTCATTTGCGATTTTTACTATTATCTCATTTTCTCCATTTTTCAAAGGAACTTTTGATGTTAGCAATTCATCGGAAATCTTTAAAGATGTATATTTTTTAGAATTAACATATATTATCGCTCCGGTTTTACTTTTTACATTTTGTACAATCGCTTCCAATGGTGCATATGCTACTCCCATCACCACACCGCGTTTGGGGGAGGTTATCTTAATAGCAGGAAGCACCTCTGATCTAAAATAAAATTTCACGTCATCAGAATCCTCGCCCAATCTATTATCCGCTTCTACTCTAAGTGTATTTTTACCTAAGCGCAATGGTAAATGACCGTAAATAATACTCCTGACTTTATCAAGTTGAAAATCTCTAAAATCCTCACCGTTGAGCGTTACATAAATATCATCCATATTGTCAACATTTTCTACTGTTGCTCTAAAAACAGCTGTGTTCTCATCGGTTTTAAACCCATTTCTAGGAGAATTAATCAATACAGAAGCCGGACCGGCTAAAGGTTTTTCATAAGTAATACCTATCAGTACACTTACGTTACCGAATGTATTTGTAGCACTTAGCTCTATTTTAGATTCACCTTCGTCTAATTCTATTTGTGCACTTAAATCACCTGTTTCAGGATCAAAATCAAAGCTATATATTGGATTACCATTAATACTCAGCCTAATTCCTTCTTTATTATCTACATATTTAACCTTTGATCTAAATACAATATTCTTTTCTTCTATTGTCTTTCCCTCTACCGGATATTCAATGTTTATTTCCGGTTTATGCTCAATCGGTAGATCAATATTTCCTTCTCCATCATCTCCATTTTCAGAATTATCGCCCAAACCACATTTAATGCTGTATACATTTTCCTTTTCTGTACCGTCTTTGTCAAAAACAACCTTTATTTTATTTGAGCCTTCATCCAAATACAATGTGCTTTTTAATGTACGGGTTGATTTAGAGAAAGAAAAATTTCTGACCTCAAATTGATTTAAGAACAAATGTAGATTATGTTTTCTTTTTGCACCCTCAATTTTTACAGATATATCTACTTTACAATCCACATCCGGCTTTGTAACTTCTAAAAATTCAATTATATTTTCTTCTTGATCGCTATCATTGGGTTCTTTTCCAATATATACTGTGGTTTCTTTCATAGCTGAACCAAAATCATTTTTCACAACAAGTTTGATTTTTGTGACATCATCAAAAATACTGATTCTATCTTTGATAACACCCGTATTACTATCAAAATCATAATATTTATTCCTTTTACCATTTACTGTAAAGGTTATATCGCTCTTGCTTCTTACATTGGTTACTTTAGCTTCATAATTCAATAAATCCGTATTATCAATATTTGCGTTTGAAGATTTTGGACTGATAACCACAATAGTTGGCAATCCTGCTGATTTTCCTGTCGAAGATTTAACGGTATCTTTTGGAGGCTTGGTTTTATAATAAATATCAAAGTTGTTTATTGCTTTCCCTTCTTCATTTTCTGCTATTATTTCAAAACTATTTATTCCCTCAGCTAACCTAACTTTTATTCTGAACTCTTTAGTATCCGGATCAAAATGATAGCTTTTGAAAGGATGCCCATTTGCTAAAATCTTGATATGTTTTTTGTTTTTTACAAAATCAACTATTGCTTTTATTTCAAATACTTCCTCTTCTGAATAAAAAACAGATTCTACAGGATTCATCAATTTTATCTCAGGTTCCGAAACTTCCTCTCTTCCTCCTTGATGATAAATTGATATGACATCGCGACTTTGACCATATTCATTTTTTGCATAAATTTGTATCTTATTGTCTCCCGGTTCCAAAGTTGCTACAAATTGAACATAGGAATCATTATAATCAAAATTTACTTTTCTATCATTAACTTTACAATAAATATCATCGATATTATTGACATTTTTTATTTGAGCTTTTATCAAAATCTGCGCAGTTGGGCTATTAAATGGCCTTTTTGCAGGTAAAATAATCTTTACTTCCGGAAATTTTTCATCCAATACTTCTTCCGGTAACTCATACCCATTGACAGGATCGGTCATAGTCTTACGCCTTGGTCGTGTAGTAGGTCGAGACTCTGCTTTGTGAAAATAATAATTGAATCCCACACTAGCAAAATTCAATAAATCATTGCTCTCATCCAAGTGAACTTCACCATCTATCTTGTTTGTGCCTGAAAAATATAGTTTATCTCTTACATATAGACTGATAAAATCCGTGATATCATATCCAAATTCCATCCCTATAGCAGGCATAATACCTGTCTTCAATCCGGTCGTGTTGAAGCCCTCTGCTTTCGTTTCATATTTACCGTCCAATATCTCTTTTAATTGTCGCTTTTTATCGCTTTTAGAATCATTTATGATTTTGCCAAATGCAGAAGAATAATTATTTCCATTTGCGTCTTCCATATCCATTCTCACAGAATAAATACCCAAAATACCTCCTGCATAAAGCGAAGCATACCAATTTTGCTCTTCACGATATTTATTTAATGTCAACCTTCCGTCCAGCCCAATGCCAAAAAGCGATGTTTTATTATTATTGAAGAAAAATTTATAATTTGATTTTTTTAAAACGCTATTTTCAAAAGGTGCAACTTTAGCGTCTGTGTCCAAACCTTTAGAGACAAGGTAATCTAAATTTCCCAACAAATCGAAAGAAAACATAGCATCTACGTCATAATAAAGAGTTTTACCAACCATCAAATCTATTCCCCAGCCTCCTGAAGCGGGAATATCACTGAGCTGACTAGTTTTTCCATATGATATACCAACGCTATATCCATTGACTTCCTTGCCAATAGTAGAAGCTGTGAGCTGGGAATAAAACAAACTGCTGTCCAAAAACAAAATAAGTAAAATCAATAATTTCTTTGACATAATAGTTGGTGTTTATTTTTTGTGATTCGGCTATACCTTCAAATATTTTACAAAAATAGTTAATATTACATAAATTCTATATACGATATGCAATATACTTTAAATTAACATAAAATATTGTCAATAAATATTGTCTATCATAAGATTAATAAATAATTAACAAGTAAAGTTCTATAATCAGCATTTTTTTTCATTTAGAATAAACTAAATTATGTTAAAAATATTATCTTCGCTCTAGAATCTAAAGTTAAATACTACTGAACTTATTATTTAAACCAACTAATATCTAGTTTATGAATAGCATCTCTCCCCAGATTATTTTACTTATTATAGCATTATATTTTTTAATGCTAATCATTGTTGCTTTTATTACTAGTAAGAAAGGAGACAATGAAAGCTTTTTTCTTGCAGGCAGAAAATCACCTTGGTTTTTAGTCGCCTTTGGAATGATTGGGGCTTCATTATCAGGAGTTACTTTTATATCAATACCGGGTGTAGTAGGGAAGTCGGGGACTAATGAAAATTTTGCTTATATGCAATTGGTTTTTGGATATCTTCTCGGTTATATCGTTATAGCAAACGTATTGATGCCGCTTTACTACAAACTCAAGCTTACATCTATATATGAATATATGTTACAAAGATTTGGCTTTTACTCTTACAAGACTTCTGCATTTTATTTTTTGATATCAAAAATAATCGGTTCAGCATTCAGACTTTTTCTAGTGGCAATAGTACTTCAAAAATTTTTAATGGAACCTTTAGGTGTATCTTTTCCTGTCACTGTTGCATCTACAATAATACTGATTTGGATATATACGTTCAGGGGAGGTATTAAGACAATAGTAGTCACAGACACGATACAAACAGCTGCTTTGATCTCGGCTGTAGTTTTGACCATTATTTTTATTGGAAAAGAAATGGGAATGGGGATATTTGATATGATTGATACTCTAAAAAATAGTAAATACAGTAAAATCTTTTACTTTGAAAACGGATGGAGTAACCCTAATTATTTCTTTAAACAGTTTTTTAGTGGCGCTCTTATAGCTATAGTAATGACGGGTATGGATCAGGATATGATGCAAAAAAACCTTTCTTGCAAGACTATCGGTGAAGCAAAAAAAAACATGTATTCATTTAGTATAATACTGGTTTTTGTAAATCTATTGTTTCTTTCATTAGGAGCACTACTTTATATATTTGCCCAATCCAAAGGAATTGACATTCCATCCAAGTCGGATTTATTGTACCCGACGATTGCTTTACAATATCTACCACCTGTAGTGGGCGTTGTATTCATTATCGGTATTATTGCAGCAGCATATTCGAGTGCTGACTCCGCCTTGACCGGATTGACAACATCATTTTGTATTGACTTTATGAATTGCAACAAGTCAGAGAAAACAGAAAAAGTCAAAAAGAAACAGCGTATGTTAGTACATATTGGATTTTCCATAGTCCTGTTTTTTGTTATTGTTATTTTTAATATATTGAACAATGATGCTGTCATTAATGGACTGTTCAAAGCTGCCGGTTACACCTATGGCCCTATCTTGGGGTTATTTACATTTGGACTTACAAACAAACGAGCAGTAATAGACAAATGGGTAATACCTATCGCACTAATTGCTCCTATTATATCATATATTATTGATGTCAATTCTGAGCAATGGTTCAATGGGTTTACTTTTGGATTTTTCATTCTTGCACTAAATGGTCTGTTAACTTATCTGGGACTATTATTAATATCAAGAAAAAAATGAAGAAAATTCAGAGCAACTTCCCCTAAAAATTGAGGTACTAAAAACAAACTGAAAATAAATATATTGCAATTTTTTTTTATTTTGTGGAAGGTAATTTAAAATGAATCCATATGCCACAAACATTATTACCTATTTTTCCGGCACAAGCAACATTAATCAATACTTATGTTGGTTTTCAGAAGCGAGAAGGTATCGTGTATTATTTTAATGGTATGATGCCTATTTAACAGCATTCAGAAGATGATTATGCCGGTTTTCGATTATTGTTAATATACAGAGAAAAGGGTACAGAGGCTTTTTTTATCGAAGCACATTGTTTTTAGGATGTGCGGGATGGAGCTACTTATGTTGCCTTGAAACGTTGGGCAGACGATGAATATAGAAGTATCAATAGTCAACTTGAATGGATAATTCACGAACAATTAAAAAAAACTCATGTTGAACTATATATTTATTGCGAATATTTATACTTTTGGCTGCTATTTTGTGTTACTTTACGTATTATTATATACAAAGTGTCTAAAGGGAAACGCTACAAATTTGAATTTTAATAATTGTTTGTTTTCGTGAAAACACTACATAACGCCAAAAAAAATATTAGTGAATCGTTTTTTATTATTTTTAATTGTTTTTTCCTTTTGTTTGGGTATTTCAAAAGGACAAGAGCAGCTGGGACTGAGTCAGGAAAATCATGCAGGTATCAATGCTATTTGGATCAATCCTGCCAATTCGTTTTTAACTCCACATCCATGGGACATCAATATTATATCCGCGGGAGTATTTTTTGATAATAACTACGGTTATTTAAAAAACACAAATAGTTATAGATTATATAAAAAAAGAAAGAGTCTTAGCTTTGAATTTGATTCTCTGAAAACCGGAGGCGGTTTTCTTTCAGCTGAAACTGTTTATTTGGATTTTTACAAAAGTAAAAAAGTAAGTAGTGTCGCACTATCGGGAAAGCTAAACGGACCTTCTTTTACTATAAAAATAGACAAGAATAGTTCAATTGGTTTTGTTTCTGCCTTCAGAGCGATTGCAAATATTCAAAAAATTCCAAAAGAACTAAGTTTTTATACATATTTTAATAAACCTTTTTACCGGTCTTTTCCAATATCTTCATTTAAAGCCGGATATTTGTCCTGGCAAGAGTATGGTCTGAATTATGTTAAAAGAGTTAAAGGGTATTCAACTAATACCTTAATTGGCATTACCGTAAAATACTTGGCAGGAAATGAAGCCGGATTTTTTGATAACAAAAAAACTTTTCTCCTCCAACAAATGCCAAATGACTCAATTGCAATTATAGGTAAAGCTAATTTGCAATATGGTATTACCACTAGAAGTTTTAATGCTAATCATTTTCTGTTAAAACAAAATGGAGTAGGAGTATCAGTAGATCTTGGTACAACAATTATTTTTGGTGAAAATTTAAAAGATCAGAAATTCAGAATTGGGGTATCGTTGTTGGACATAGGTTTCATCAAATTCAATAAAAATGCATTGGAGTATAAAATAGACATTGATACTTTGGCTATTTTTGATATCAATGATTATAAAGGAATCAACCAATTATCCCAAATAGATTCCATAAATAAAATATTAAGCAAGCAAGCCCTAAACAACCCTGAGGAATCGTTTGTTGCAAATTCTTTTAGTGTATGGCTTCCTTTTGCCTTGAGTTTGCAATTTGATTATTCTTTTTCGCAATGGCTGCATTTAAATACGACATTAATCCAGCGCATAACATCCAAGAGTCATGCTGTCGCTAGAGACAATATCTTTGCTATCACACCAAGAATTGAACATAGGTGGTTTTCAGTTTCAGTACCATTTGTTATATACAATTGGAGAGATTTCCGAATTGGAACTTCCATTAGACTAGCTTACCTAACACTAGGTTCTGACAATATTTTGAGCGTGTTTTCAAGCCAAACTCATTATACAGGTTCAGATATATACATAGGTCTAAAATTTAACCCTTTTTGGGAAAAGAAAACTAATAAACACAAAAGAAAATCAATTCGAAAAATAAAATGCTATGAGTTTTAAACAAATTATACTGTTATCTTAACTCATCATAGTATTACCTATGTATTCAGCAAGAAGCAAGGTGTTATTCCCCCTGAACCTGCAAAGTTCCCGTGGCAATTCCTTCTTTTATCATATGCTTTATATTCGATGGAATATTAATTGCTCCAACAAATTTTGTGTCTTTAAATTCCGTTCCGAAAAAATTGGCTCCCTTCAAATCAGCTCCGCTAAAATCAGCATTCTGGCAATGTGCTCCTTGAAAATTTACATCAAGCAATCTAGAATTTATAAATGTTGTCTTCTTTAAACTTGCCCCGGTAAAATCCGAATAGCTCAAATCCATTGTGTCCAACTTGACATTGTCCATCACAGCCCGTATAAACCTTACATTTATTGCAGTACTACCCGTAAAATCCGAATCCGTAAATTCTGTATCCTTCATTAATGCATTTGAAAAATTACAGTTTTTTAATTGTGCAGCGTGCGCTTCCATCCCAAACATATTGGCTCCTCTAAAATCACAATTATTAAATGTTCCTCCTGTACCATATACGTGAAACATCTTGGATTGAGAAAACATACAACTGTCCATATTTGAAAAAAAGAAACTTGTCCATCTGATATCAGCTACTCTAAAGTCAGACCCCGAAAAATCAGCTTCGCTGCAATCCGAACTCCTAAAACTGGCTGCTCTAAAATCTGATTTTATGGAGTGAATACCTTTCCAATATAAATCGTCTAAAGTATCAAACCTGAAATCGTCTCTATCCTGCGGTACCTCTTTTACACCTTTGTAATTGTCCATTTTATTATCGGATTTCGCTATTCTAATAACATCTTCATCGCTAAGAAAATTGGCAAGCTTAATCAAACTTATCGTATCCGGTTCATTAGGATAAAGTTTCTCAACTGAAGCTTTATCAGCATTACAAGCGATTAACAACATTGACAATCCAAGTAAAATAAAATAATTAAATAAATACATTGTTTATATTTTTGTTGTTTTCCTCAATTAGCAATTTGAAAATACCATTATAATAATTAATACCTATCTGTTCCTTATGTGCCTTATGTGTTTCATAATCTAAACCACAATAGATTTATTTTCTTTATTTTATTAACTAATTTAAAACTAAATCACATCATTTCTATTAAAGTATCTACTGCCTAAAAAGGCAAATAACCATCCTAAAAACAAAGGATAAGCTATTGACATTATCAAAAAAGCATTTCTTCCCATGACATCTAAAACATAATAAGATGCCGGTCCCATTACAGTTAGTTTGGGATCAAAGAGAATGAGAGATCCTGTTCTAAATATCTGCAATGGATTAATCATACCTCCCCAAATAACTAAATCAGGGTTCATACGCATCTTTAGCATAAGTCCCATCAACAACAAATCCAAAAAAGCCACTAAGATCAACCATATTATAAATGCGGTTCCAATAGCAATTTCTTGCGATTTAGCCATAGACGAAATTAACATCCCAAGACCCAAAAAATTAAAAATCAATGCAGCTAATAATGCACTATAAAAGAAAAATAAATCCCAAGGAACATCCAAATTCTTCAAACTACCCCATATTACCGCCACTATCAATGCAAATAATACAGGAATATAAATCACTAAAAATTTACTGACAAATTTGCTCCAATAATAAGCAGAAAAAGATACCGGCAATGATAACATATACTCCATCACGTTTGATTCTCTATCTCCTACTACTGATCTTACTGTTGTTATCAATACGTAAATAGGAAGAATAGCCATACTTACCTGCATAAATGTCACCATCAATCTACTCAATCCGACAAATCCAATTATCTGGGATTCTGTTACTCCCGACAAAAACATCACAGCTACAAATGCACCAAACAAAAAACTATAAGCCCAAAATGATTTAGACCTTAAGTTTTGCATTAAATCCAACTCTGTCATATATAAAAATCCTTTACCCATAATCTATTATTTTTCTTTTTTCTTTTTAATCTTTTTGGCCTTTAAATGTATTAAAAACTCTATTATATCCGGTACATGCATTTGCTCTTTTTCTTCCGGATCAAACTTTTTTGATAGATAATTAATACCCCATTCTGTCCTATCTATTCCAAAATATTCCGAATAAACCGAAATACTATCATCTTCAATATTTATTTCACAATTAAAATTTACAGGCAATGTCATATTTTTTATCGTTAATTGCCCTGCTACATTATAGAAGTTGTCATCAATTTCAATCAACTTTTCTATCAAAAAAACTATATTAGGATAATGACCAGCATCAAAAAATTCATGCGATTTGATTACATTGGCCAAAGTTAATCTCAATAGTTCATGTTCAATATCTTCAACATAAAGTGAATTCAAATCTATAAAAAACTTTCCTCCAACCGGATCATTATTTATCACCTCAACGTATCCTGTATCTATTAAAATACATCCAAAATGTTGCCCACAATTCCATGATATACTACTTTGTGTCGTATCAACAATATACAATTCATTTTTATCTACACTTAGATTTTGCGCAGGTAAAATACTAGAAAGAAAAAATAAAACAATAAAGGCCATGTATTTTAACATTTAAGTATATTTATTTCCCACATTTTCCCGGAGCACATTTCATTCCTCCTTGAGATTTTTTTAACTTCTTAAATTCATCTCTTTTAGTTTTACCTTCTTTTATTCTTTGCACTGTAGTATTATAGTCAAAATACCCTTCTTTTTTTTCTTTAGATGCTCCATATCCATATCCCATTGGTGTCCTATCCCCAAATCTATAAAAAGCCTTGTATATATTTAACCATTCTCCCGTATCTGCATCTGCTATCCAAACCACTGGTTCGCCATCTATTTTGAATTTCTTCCAGTTTGCATCATCCAGATACTCAACAAAACATCCGATATCATCAAACCATATTGTTTTTCCTCTTGGATTAATAGCTTGAACGGCATAATTTTTCTCAGCAATACCCATTAGACATGTAACACAGGCATCCCTATCAAAATTAATATTCCTTGGAGTTGTGTCCATTTTGCTACTGCATGAAATAGAAAACACAACGACGATTAAAACCAATATATTCTTCATAATCAAGTTTTTATTAATATTATCTACAATTCATTATCAACTACAACTACTCCCATATCCATCTCTACCAATCTTGTAGCGAGATTTTCTAATTCTTTCAATCTATGGCTACTTATTATCATCAATGCATCATTATTATATTCTTCAAGATATTTAAAAAACACTTTTCTTGCAGCTGGATCCAAGTTAGCAGAAGGTTCATCCATAAGTAATATTTCCGGTTTTCTACCTAATGCCAAAGCAACTAATAATTTTTGCTTCATTCCACCTGATAATTTCAAAAATGGTTTAGCTAAATTTGCTTCAACATCAAGTCCCATATCTACACCGATCTTCACAAATTCTTCTTTATCTGTATTTGATAGTTTTGAGAAAAAATCAAGCATTTCACCAACTGTCATTTGTAGAGGTGGTGGAGTTTGTGGTATAAAACCAATGTGTTGCATCAATACCTCGTGGTCTTTTCGCGGATTAAAGTTCATTACCACCAGTTTACCTTCATAAGTATATTGACCTAATATACATCTTATCAAAGTAGTTTTCCCTGCTCCATTTTGTCCGATAAGAGCGATTCTATCTCCTTTATTAAAATCAATATTCAATCCCTTCAAAACATCTACTTTATTAAATGTTTTAACAAGGTTTTTAGTAGAAATTAACGACTCCTTTATTATAACAGTTTTTTCTTCCATTTAACATTTTTATTTCCTACAAATCGAGGATAATCTTTCTTTAAATTACAAAAGCTACATTCCTGCACCTATAATGTTTATATATCAACATATAAAATCTTCTTTTGTCTTTCAATTGACTATCTTACTATATATTAAGTCAATTTTTCAAGTCCCTTTACAGTATAATTCAAAGCATCTCCTGCACAAATATCTACGCACAAACCACATTTTGTACAGTCAGACCCTGTGTAATGTACATCTTGCGTAGCAGCTCCTTTCTTCACAAACCACAATTCGTGAGGTACTAAGCACACATCTTGGCAATCTGTACAATAACCACATTTGTCCAAATCAAACTTTATAGTAACCGGGGATATTTTTCCAATCATTCCATACGTTGCTCCTACTGGACACACGTATCTACACCAAAATCTTTTGCTGTAAACTATTTCAAAAATCATAAAAACAATAATCCAAATTAAAATCAGTCCAGGTCCATAAGTCATAGCTCTTGAAGTGATTCCGACAAAATTCAAGTCTTCAAATACTAATTGTTGGGTGACTATAGCCAAAATTAAAAATCCCACCCAAAAAACATACCTCAATGATTGATTGTATGTATGTTCTTTTATCTTTTTCTTTTTTACTAAATAATCATGAATTTTCTCCAAATTTTCGGCGATAAAGTGATATGGACATACCCATGAACAAAAAGTCCTTCCTCCCAACAATGAGTAAAATAGAACAATCGTAGCAAGTCCAATCCAAAAATTCATTGTTAAATTGGGAAAATGTCCTTGCATCAATGAAATTGCTATTGTTTGCAATGCATTATATGGATCCATTAAATAAAATCCCATCAATCTTGATCCACTTAACGACCCTTCAAGCATGGACAAATCCAAAGCAAAAGATAATATAAACAATCCGTTTATCGTCAACAATACAGCCCATCTTTTATTGCGCCATTTATGTTTATTCTCATGATTATTGTGCCAGTCTTTATATTTAATTCCCAATTTACTATGGGGCATTTCCTCCTTTGTTTTTGCTGGAAGAGGCGTGAATTTTTTGGGGTTTGCAAATAAATCAAACATATCATTTAGGCTTTAATGGGTTCAACAATAATACTTGGTTGCTCGGTTGGGCATACCATTACACATACTCCACATCCGGTACAAGCATCCAAAACTTTTGGTCTTTTAGCACCATCTGACATCACTTCCATAATGATTGCTTTCTCTCCAATCGGACATTCTTTTACACATATATCGCATACTTCACGATCATATTTTTTATCTGCAAGCGGCGTTGCTTTCCGGTCTTTAGTATATGGAGAACGATTTACTCCCTCAAAAGAATCATCTCTTACAGACCCCTTGAAACCTTTGTCTTGATATGCTAAACAAGTAGAAGTATTGAGTTTTGCCATTCCCATGTTTACATGTTCCTTCATGGCTATTATTTGAACTTTAAACGGATTATAATTTTTATCCATTTGCTTACCTGCCATTTCTTGATCATATTTCTCAATAGCTTTTTCCCCTTCGCGCTTAAACTGCTGAAAATCTAAAACCGCAGTAGGACATGTTTCTACACATTGAAGAGAATCACATGAAAAATCACATGCTTGTTCCCTTATATCAATATAGGGTGTTCCATAATCGAGACCGGCATCTATATCCGCAAGTTTTATTGCCTGAATAGGACAAATCTGAACGCAAAGTCCGCATTTTATGCATTCAGATACAAATGTTTCTTCGTTTATTGCACCCGGTGGACGTAAATAATTTGTATCCGGAATATCTCCTTTTTTATTTGCCTTTAAATAATTTGAAGCAACTCCAACTATCGCTATAGATCCAAGTGCAATAGCACCGGATTTAAAAAATTGCCTTCGATCGATATCAGTTTTGTTTTTTGACATAATCTTTTGTTATAGTTAATTTTATTAACATCTGTTTCAAGCCAAATATAATACTTTATCAAATACCTTTTGTAAAATTCTTAATTTAATTTAATAATTTATAAAATCACCTTTGCTAACATACTATTTTTATTAAAACTTGCTTTACTCTCCGTGTTTAGCAATAATCTATATTATTATTCATCTTGTTTCTCTTTTCTTTCTTTGTACTCTTCTTTCCAATTGTAAATCGGCTTCTTATCTCTTAAAACTAATTTGGGTTTAGAAAATGGTGCTAATTTTTCAAGAAAATCTAAAACCGATAAAATAGGAGCTCCGTAGAAAAAACGTAAATTCTCATCAAAATTCCACAAATGTTCTGTGTATGATAATAAAACATAAGGATTGTCACCAATATTATCACCATCTCTGTCAAATCCTTCGTAATCATCCCAATAATTGTTCTCCCAAATATTTAGATTGGCAGATCCAACTTCAGAAAATACTTGTAAAAGGTTGTTGTGAAAATAATTGTATCTAATCAAATTACCCTCTTGTCTATTGTGAAATTTCATTCCAATATTACAGAATGCTATTTCATTGTCCTGAATTGTATTTGTTTGTTCTAAAACGTATGGAGAAACGTCAAAGTGAATACCTTCAGCAGAATAAATAAATTTATTATTAAGAATTTGGTTGGAAGAAGTTTCTTTCATCCCAAGACACATCCCACTTGGTCCTTTACAGTTTGCAATTGTATTACCTGTCATTATGGTCTTTTGACTATACATCAGGAAGACACCCACCGAATTTCCGGTAAAATAATTGTTTTGAATTCTATTATTGTGAGAATACATAAAATGAATTGAATATCTATTGCCTACAGATTTATTATTTTGAAATAAATTTTCTGCGGAATACCATACTACCATATCTCTAACGTGATGCCAATAATTATACTGAACTATATTATCCATAGAATACCAAAGTCTGATAGCGTCACCTTTCAATGCAGACTCCCTTTTCATAAAAGACGAAATCTCACAGTGAATAACTTTATTTTTAAATGACTGCATCACATCAATACCAAAAAGACATTCTCTAATTCTACAAT
Source organism: Saprospiraceae bacterium (assembly GCA_026986005.1). Classification (GTDB taxonomy): domain Bacteria; phylum Bacteroidota; class Bacteroidia; order Chitinophagales; family Saprospiraceae; genus JADJGA01. Next base: position 51,660 of record JALSPK010000141.1, on the reverse strand, counting down.
TTTCTATAGTTATGTATTGTGAAGAATCAGCGATAGAAACACCGGAATCCACATGGTCATGCAATCCTCCTGAATTTTGGATAATCACATTGCGAATATAAACTCCATTTGCCCTTATGCTAATAACAGAGCCTTTACCTCCTCCGTCTATTATTGCTTGACCCTGTCCATCTATCACAATACTTCCGGTTTTTATCATTACTTCACCTCTATATACCCTCGCTTCTAATTTTATTGTATCTCCAGGTAATGCATTATCGATCAATGGTTGAAGAGCCAAAGTATCCTTGTTACTAACTTCCTTTAATTTGGATGAAAGACCGGAATCTTCTGCTTGTGCATTTAGAATAAACGGCAAAAGAAGTAAAATAAATAATTTTATTATTTTCATATTGAACTAAATATTAATAAAGGACTCAAAGGTATTAAATATAACAACAACAAAAAAAAATTTGTTTACTCCTATTCTTATTTTATACTTATTTATAATCTGAGCTTGTCTAAAATACCTAATTATACATGAAATTTAGTCGGTTTTATGGTACTGTATTCAGTGACTAAATAAAAAAAGGATTGTAACAGATAAAACCATTACAACCCGTTTTATTTTATTTATTTAATATTAAACTGTTTTTAACTCTTTTTTCTTAATTAAAACAGCTAATATCGTTATAATCAATGTTAGAACAGCAAGACCAAATCCATAAGCAGGGTAAGATTCTGTTGTAAACTGTGCTACTTTTCCTTCTCCAAATACAGTAGGCATAAACTCCTTGATGCCTTCAAATGCACCTCCACCATGAAGTCCTAAATGATGACCGTACCAATATAGATAATAAATGTACAAGGCTAAGAAATAAACAGGTATCAGACCGGCAATATATGCTGCCCAAGCATTTAGTCTTTTAGGTGTAAACATGAAAAATCCCATCAATACCACAAATAAACCAAAGAAATAAACAGAGTTTCTTAATATTGTATCTAAAGTGGTAATTGCACTCGGTATCTCATTAGCCGGAATCGATTCTCCCGCATATACCGGATAAGGAACGTGTTTACCTATTTCGTCTTTATCATTTTTTCCTTGTACTATGGGATACATGCCGATAAAGTGATTGATTTTATTCATTTCCAACAAACAATCCGAACCAACATTCATTGCTAATTCTTCTCTTTCTCTTACTCCCTCACAGCCATTATATACACCGTCGTATTTGAAAATAATACGAATTCCTTCTGGATACATTGCCTTTGGATATTGACGACTCTGAAGAGCCACCCACCAAATGGGACTGATAAAGCTAATAATAATAAGTATCATAGCCAACACAGCAAAAATTTGATATTTTTTCATAATTTAATTTTTTATTGATATAGAGAATAATAATTAATTATATTAAAATCAGAATCTTAATAAGATTTGCAAAGTTAGTAATGTTTAACAAAATAAAGTAGTTTTCAGGTTCCTTTTTTAGATTTTTTTTAAACAATATAAAAGAGGTATTTCTTATCTAAAGAAATACCCCTTAATATAAAAACCAATAATGGTTTTGATATGTTTTAATATAATGCTACATTAAACAGTGTCTGTGCAAAAAGATTATTTAAATGTTACTTTAGCCTCATTGTACATATATGAAATAGCATCAAATAAATCTTGATTTGTACAATCCATACAAGTACCTTTAGGTGGCATCAAGTTATTGTTAAAACCTGTGATACTGTGCTCAAGCAAAGTTGCCATTCCTTTATCAGCTCTTTTTTGCCAATCTTCTTTTTTGTATTTATCAGCTTTCAAAGCAGGTGCGCCACTTACTCCTGTAAAGTGACAAGCGATACACGCCTTACTATAAATCTTCTTACCATTTTCAAGATTTGCTGTCATTTTTGATACATCTATAGCAGCGGGTTTTGCATCTGCTTTAGGAGCTTCTTCTTTCTTTACTTCTGTTGTTTTTGTTTCTGTTGTTTTAGCTTTTTTGTCACCTCCGCAACTTGTCATTACCAAGCCAAAAAATGCGATTAATGTAAGGGATAATAAAATCTTTTTCATCTGTTTAGTTTTAAATTTTAAATAATAATTATATTATGTGATTAAACATAAGTACCTATGTAAGGAGTGCAAAGTTATAATTCTTATTTATTTATTTGGTAATTATTTAACAATAATATTTTTAAATCAATATATTTTTACAAAATCTGATAAAAAAGGGGCGAATAAATCCGCCCCTAAAATTAATTTGTTATGAAAATCAATTTTTTTAACCTTCCATCGCTTTTTTAGATTTAGCAGCGATATAGTTAATTATCTTTTTCACATCTTCTTTTGATACATTTTGATCAGGCATCTTTAACTTAAATCTCTTATACAATGCTTGAACATCTGCATCTTTAAAGTGCGAATCCGGATCCAAAATCCATTCTTCTAACCATTTTGCAGTTCTACGTTTATCTACCATCAATAGGTCAGGTCCATTGAAGTCTTCACCAAACTTATGACAAGCATTACATCCGTAATTTAAGAATTCCAGTTCACCTGGCATTAAGTTTTTCAATTCTATTGCAGAAGGCTTAAATGCCTGCATCAAGTTATCCCATTGTATTCTTTTTGAATAAGCCAAAAGTCTATCATTGTCTGCTTTAGCATTGTATTTTACTGTTAGGTATCCTACCAAACTTCTTCCGTCAGCATTATGAATTTGATCCAACAAAAGTGGATATGCTCCTGCTTTTTCTGCTTTAAAAGCCAAGGTTGCAGTTTCACCCGGTCTCCATCTGTACATTTGGTCATAATGTGCAACCTCATAAACATAATGGTCTAATTTAGTCTGACCTAAATTGGTAATGTGAATTTCTACATTTTGTCCTTGTGTTACTTCGATATTAGCCGGAGTTACTTTCCCGTTATTTATCGTAGCGTAAACATGAACTGTATTACCTTTTGTTTCTACTTTTTCTCCACCAGCCATTGTAGCATAAGGAGATTTATAATCCGTACTTGCACCTGTATATTTATAAATATTAGTTCCTACAGGATATACCTCAATATCTTTGAAGAAATTAAAGTTGATTAATGAAGTATAGTGTGGCTCTCCTAATGGAAGAGGCATATCATAAATAACTTTCATTTTATCACCGGAAATATCAATTAACTGGTGATTTTGTGGATGAAGAGGTCCTACCGGATTAAATCTATCAATGGATAATTTATCCAAGGAAATCAAATATTTACCCTGTGGTTCTCTTGAATCTCCATGTGCTGCAACCAAGTGACCTACATTATAATGAGAGGGAACAAATCCCAATACTTTACCCTCAATATAATTCCATTTTGTAATTCTTGAATCTACATATATAGAAGTATAAACTACTCCCGGAGTCTTGTCATATTGATTGTGCAATGGTCCAAGTCCTACTTCCACACTTGTGTGTAGAGCATCTTCAAGTTTGATTACAGGAATTCCAAATTTGTCTTTTCCTGAAAACTTCTTGTTTTTGATAGCAGCCATTATTTTCTTAAATGAATATACCCAAGCATGACTGTCAAGTTTACCCGCAACTATGATGTATTCTCCTGTTGGATTTACATCTACACCGTGAGGTGATTTTGGTTCAGGCACAAGATACAACAAACCATATTTTTTAGCCTCTTCGATAGTGATTACATGCATTCCTCTAATCACTTTGCGTCCAATCTTACCAGCTTTAAATAACTCTTCAGCTTTTTTCCAATTTGTTACGTGAAGATAGTCAACGTCTCTTGATGAGCAACCTGCTTCAAATGGAGGTCTTCCACTTTCGATTCCACCATAGTACATTTCAGAACAGAATGAATTAGTAAATCCCCAACCATAACTTGCTTCTTTTCCGGCGTCACTCAAATCTTGAGTATAAGGAGGTAACTCAAAGTTGAATGACTTGGACATATCTATCTGACCTTTATCATTATCAAATTTCCAATATGTCAAACCACCTCTCCAAAATTTTTGGAAGTTCACTTCTGAAAGTGGGTGATATTTATGATCATAAGGAGAAGGATATTGACAAGCCTCCATTATATACTCTGAATTTGGAGTAAAGAAAGCACCACCGTGGTCATTTCTAAATATTGGATTGATATTGGTTTGCTTCAATTCCCAATCTTTAAGACTGTAAATATAAATTCTTGGGTTAGCTTTGTCATTGATAGCAGCCCATTTACCATTGTATATAGCATCTGTTTCAGAATAACCGGGATGGTGAGTATCTCCCCAAAGTATCTCAGCTCCATCAATAAAACCTGTCTTCATTCTTTCCATTGATTCTTTGCTATATCCAAATCCGTTATATGGCTGTCTCGCAGCATTAACAGGATATCTCACTAATCTCATTGAGGGAACCATATATGTGGGTAAACTTCCCGCTTGTCCTCCAGAATTTAAGGCGATATATTCATCACTAATATTATCCGGTGTGTATGTTTTGGCAGCAGCTAAGACATCATCTGCGTTAAGACCTCTACGCTTAACTACGTCTGCAAAAGACTCACTGCCTCTTGGAGCACCAAATTCTCCCGAACCGGCTGTAGCTCCTTTTTTGCCTCCCTTGTCACCACAACTCGCAAAAATTAGAGTCATACCGAAAAGGACGATCATTATTTTTAAATTAAAATTTTTCATAATTATTTTTTTATAATTTTATCAAATAAAATTTATTGATTTACACCAATCTTTTCTGACAATAGTTTCTTAGCTCTCAATCCAACGTCTGCTGTTTTTACCTGATATTGCCAGTATTGCTCAGCCCATAAGAAAGCATCTTTCCATTTTCCTTCTTTAGCATAAGTCTCATACTTCTTCTTAGCTGCACCTCCTTTGTCTGCTCCCAATTGATCCAATGCATCCTCAACAAGACCTGTTACATATGGATACTTCTCATAATGATTTTCTTTCAACCATTTTACTACACCATTAATGATATCTCCTGTAGCATTGATAACTTTTATTTTATCATCGTAGTTTTTCTTGTATTCTGCAAGTTCTTCTTTAGTAAGTTTAATGTTTGCACCTGTCTTTGGTCCTTTGTAATTTTTAGGGACGATAAGTAAAATTCCTTCCATCTCAAGGTGGAGAGCTGAACAGAATTCTGTACAGTAGTAAGGGAATACGCCGGGACGGTCAGCTACAAAAGTAAGTGAAGCTGTTTTGCCTGGTTCAAAACTACCGTGTTTTCCATATGTATCAACAGTAAATCCATGAGTTTCGTCTTCCGCTCTCTCCAAATTAGTAAGGTGGAATGTAACAATATCTCCTTCATTTACCTCTACTATCTCAGGTGTAATGTGTGAACGTATAAGTGTACCAAATATGTGAACTCTGTGAGTTTTAGGATCTCTCTCTATTTTTTCTTGTCCTGCAACTGTTCTAAATGTAGATATCTCACCTGTTCTGGTATTTGTTCCTAGAGGATATCTAATAATAGGCTTGATTGTAGTTCTTTTGATACCTACATTACCATAAACGTTGGCTTGTGGCAATGACATTGTGTAAAGATCGGTCATCTTATCTCCTGATATATCGATCAAATGTTGGTATGACGGTCTTACAGGACCTACACTATGTCTTGTCTTATAGATACCTTCCTTGTCAACTGCGATTAGATAATTTGAGTGTGGATCAGATGATAATCCTTGAGGAACCATCAATTCACTTGGTTTAAAATCCAAAGCTACTTCACCAAGTTTTTTGCCTGAGCTATAGTCAAATTTATAAACTTTCTTTTCATTATACGCCGAGAAATAAGCAATATTGTCTCTCATTTCAAAAGCAACGTCTTTTACTCCACTTCCAACTTTAAAGGAAGATTTCTTTACAGAAGCCAAATCGATGTTACCACCCTTCAATGCACCATTTACTTTTGATAAGTCTAAAACAACTGTTTCATCAGCTACAACAATTGCATACTTTCCATTAGGTGTAACTTTTACTTTTGATGCTCCGCTTACAGGTATAAAAGCAACATTACCGGCAGAAGCTTTAATTGAAACAATTGCCATATTGTTCTTACTACCGTCTGCTTTTCCAGCTAATGCTTTGTAATTGATAACATATATAAAAGATTTTCCGTCTTTTTTAGCTATACCATATACATAACCATCACTTCCTTCTCTTCCTGTATCAAAATAATCAAGAGAATATGCTGGTAATTCAACAGTAAATGATTTCTCCTTAATCATACGACCGATGTGATGCCCTTCTTTACCATTATCAGCATCTTCAAATTTCCAAAATGTAACTCCGGATTTAAAATCTTTAACATCTACGGATTTTAAATCCCAAGGTGCAGGATATTGACTTGACTGTACCACATAATCGGTATTTTGATCTACAGCAACTCCGGCATAACAGTTGTGGAATAACGGATGAGCTAAAACTTGCTTCGTTTCAAAATCATCCAATCCCAAAAGTGCAATTCTTGAGTTAGCTCCATCTGAATAAAACAGATACTTTCCATCATACTTGCCCCCTTTCTCAGCAAATGCAGGAAATCTCATATCTCCATATTTTGCAATTCTGTCGTCAAGTGAACCTTTTTTCAACATCAACATACTTTCATCATCAAAACCATAACCTTGCCATGGCTCAGGTGAAAATACACCAACATATTTGTAAATACGCATGGATGGTATACCATACACAATCATAGTACCTGAATTACCGGTTCCGGCAAACCCAAAGTACTCGTCACGCCCTCCTCTGGGCATAAATGTCTTAACAGCTGCGAGAATATCGTTGTCGTTAAGACCTCTAGCTTTTTTTACTCCATCAAGTGTTTGCTGAGCATTCATGCCTGTAGCAAACAATATCAAAGTTAAAAAAGCCACTAAAAATCGTTTTGTCAATGCAATCATAACATTAAATTTAGTTTAGCTTAATAAATAATTTAAATATTTTTTCAGTTCGGCTAAATTAATACCAATATTATTATTGAACAAATATTTGGAATAAGTTTTTTCAATTTTACTTTACATTCAAACCACAAAAACATCACTTAAAAGACAAATATGTCCTTTATTTAGATTTTCTCAAAAATGAAACTAATAACTTAAACATACAAATTATAAATATCTTAAATATCTGTAATATATAATAAGAAATATAACAACACTTCGTATTGTTGTTACAATAATTAAACCTCAACTCATAAAAATTTTTAATTTCATAAGTTCAGTAGCCAGCAATATAATTTATACGGTGTATAAATTACAAAAATCTAGGTAGATTAAAAAAAGATACGATGATTTAGCATAAAAAAACATGTTAATGAAATTAACTTATTTGTCTGATAATCTATAAATATAAATCAAGATTTTGTTATTTGAAAATTTATTATTAATTTAGTATTTGTAATAACATTTAAACAAAACTAAAAAAACTAAAATTATGATTAATTTAATTGATTGGGCACAGGCGGATACATTGATGATTTTTATGATTTCAGTTCTGGTACTATTACCAATAGTTATCGGTATCTGGCTTGTAATTAAGGTTAAGAATTCAAATAAATAAAATATTTTATTTATTTTCAATTATTGCTTATCTGAAATTTCCCATTGATATATGAATCTGTGGTGCAATGTATTGCGTCGATTTAGTTATACTTATACTTAATGGGCCTATGGGTGATTTGAATGTAAAAGATACTCCTCCTCCTAGGTATACATCGTTTAGATTTACAATTCCTGTATTTATCACAGATTTTATGTAAATCCTGTCAGATATTTTGTATCTTAAACCAAAGGATGCTATGCTATAATTTTTGGGAATTATATAACTATTTGGCAATCCCCAGAAAGGAATTCTAGAGCTATTATCCGGATAAACTCCACCTAAAATCTTATCATTTAGTACAAAATTTAAACTATCACCGTAAATATTATATTCAGCAAGAATACTACTCTCAATAACCAAATTTTTATTAATAGAAGTGAATTTTTTTAGCTTCATATTGACTTTACCTAGATTGTAATATCCGAGAATGGTATCATTGTTTTTTTTAGTTTCGATACTTGTTTTAAAATTATACTCAATATTAGATTTAAAAAGAAGTCCTTTTGTAGCGAAAAACTTATCATCCAAGCTATTTAGGTAATAAGACAAATATATAGAGTTTTTATCAACAACCGTATTTCCAATTTTTTGAAATTCTGCCCTAAACAACTTATTAAAAAAGTATTTTTCATATTTATAACCGGATTCTAGCATGGAGTTGTGTCCGAGAACTAATATCGCACCACCACCAAAATTTAAAAAATTACGGTTATAGGCTGTTAATTTAATTTGTTCATCATAAATTGTAATTTTATCCATTGAATAGTTGAAAAATTGTTTAAACCCAACTCTAGTGTTTTTAATTTTAAAATACTTGGAAATGTATTGATCTACTCCGGGATATTTTGATATTCGAGCCTTTATTTTAAATTTTGTATTGAGTGACAAACTATTTCTAGAAGTTAGACCCACTATTAAGCCCAAATCAACTTGTTCTGTATAATGAATTCCAAGTTGAAGATTATTTTTTGCTTTTGGTGCGAAATCAAATAAAAGCTTATAGTTATTATCTGATATTTTTTCAATATAATACTTTATATACGAAAACTGCCCACTTCTGTAAAGGTCGGTTATTTCTTTTTCAATGACTGAATAGTTTGCAATCAACCCAATACTATTTCTTAATCTGTTATATATATGGTATTTATAAGATAAATCATTTATCCCTCGTATTGCAATTTGACTAATTGGGAAAGATTTTTCATGAGTTATTTTTTTACGTTTTTTATAATCGCCATAAATACTTGATTTAATCTTTTTCAATTCACTCAAATGCTTCAATGCTGTTTGATAACCGATATTTATAATTTTTTTAGCTTTATCAAATTTAGAGCCCATTTCCAATACCGGAGGTTCGATCAATACATCAACACTATCTTTATATTTTTTGTACTTTTGTTTTGAATGGAGCATCATAAGCTGGGCAAATAAATTTTTGTAAGTATCAAAATCGTCTTCGCTTTTAGATATCCTTTCCACGTTTGATCCAATTATAATATCTGCGCCTTCCTGCAAAGCGATATCTACACCAAAGTTGTCTAAAATCCCCCCGTCTACCAGTACTTTCCCTTTGTACCTAATTGGTTCAAAAAGGCTGGGAATAGACATACTTGCCCTTAATGCCAAAGGCAAGGGTCCGTCTTTGAATATATAAACTTCATTATTTAGTACATCAGTAGATATTGCTCTATATCGAATCGGGAATTCATCAAAATTTGAATATTTATATGAAGGAAAAGAAATTCTATTTAAATATAGCTCTAGTTCGTGGCCATAAATAAGCCCTTTGCCAAGTCCCGGCTTCCTTTTTTCTATGGGAAAATTATAAACATATTCTTCAAAATCATCTTTTACCTCAATGTTTAGATTTCTTAAGTCAGTATCATTTGATAAGTATTTAAACCAATCTGTGTTTAATGTTATTTGTTCAATTTCGTCAGCAGTATATCCAATTGCATACAGTCCTCCGATAATGCTCCCCATGCTTGTTCCTACAATCAAATCCGGTTTTATTCCCTGCTCCTCTAAGACCTTTAAAACTCCAATATGAGCTAAGCCTTTAGCTGTACCACCGCTCAGAACCAAGGCGATTTTTGGCTTTGAAATAGTATCTTGAGCTGTTAGGCTAAAAGACAAAAATATCAGTAAAGCAATAATTGTTTTCATAACGGTTGAACGTAAATTTTTATCAATTTATTTTTAAATATGGTTCTATAATAGTTACATACCACACTTTTTATAATCATTATCGAAGTATCAATTTGTTATTAAAAACATGATACTATACTCGATAGAGGTTTGACTGTTATACCAGACCATCATGGGATTTGGTAATATAAACTTATATTTTTTATAGCTATTAATTGTTTTTATAAAAAAAAATAATACCTTTGGGCTCATTACTATAAAATTGCTTTTCTAAGAAATATTGAATTGTTGGTATTCTATAATATATTGTTGTGGAAATGCTGCTTGGTTTATTTTATATAATTCATTAATTTCAAATAACTTTTCAAACTACATTTATTAACATTAAAACATGAAACATGAAAAAAATTTTCTTACTATTTGTTCTTTTTACCTTTATCGGTAATACCTATGGACAATCACTACTTGGTTCACAAAGACTTGTAAATAACAACAATATCCAGCAAAGAGGTATTTTAGATATCAGCGGTTCTATTCAATCAGACAATTTTTATGTTGCAGGAACAACTATGGATTTAAAATTCACATTGAACGTTGAATCTCCGGATGAAGAGTTTGCCGATCAAGTTGTTATGACATTTCCAGCCGGAATCAAACCGAATTCTGCTGATGATCCTTTTCCCGGAAAGACAAATAGTCAAACCAAACCTGAAGCTTTGTCAATTAGCGGTCAAACAGTTACTTGGGGTGATAATGATAACAGTTTTGGAGGAATTACTGCTCCGGGAAGTTATGCCTTTACTATCAATGTCACGATTGACACAATCTTTACCGGTGATATTTCTATTGATTATAGCGTATCTGGAGACCAATACAAAGGTACAATACACGAGTTTAATGGTATCGTTGCTGTAAAATCACTCCCTGAGACGGCAGAACTTCATACTTCATTGACAGGATACATCAGTGAATATTACCAAGTCCCATTGGAGCAAGCTAGTTTTAAACCTAGTGCCAAATTAACTAATTTAGGGAGTGCTATGGAGGATACAATATTATTTTTTGCAAAAACTGACAATGGTTATATTGATAGTTCACTTATCGATTTACCAATATTAACTAATGAAAGTAAAGCCGCTACATTTAAAGAATTTAGCGCAACAGAAAAAGGTGATGTGATATTTTCCTTTGAAAACACATACTCCAAAGATGCTAATCCGGATGCAAAACCACTAACTAAAACAATAAAATTTGATAATATACTTGCTAGAGACAATGGACATATAACTGGTCATATAGGTGTGGGTATAGCAGGTAGTGAGTTGGGACAAGTATTTACTATTTTGAAGCAGGACACTCTTACTTCTGTTCAATTTTCATTGGGAACTAATGCGACAGAGGGTAATATTATTTCGTTGAAAATAAGAGACTTTAAAAATGGAAAGCCCGCAAACGAAATAGGAAAAACCTTATCATTTGAGATTACATCAGATACTTTATACCAAGTCAATATTTTTCCTGCAGTAGTTTTAGCACCAGGAAAATATTTTATTGGAGTTGTGGAAGGCGAAAATAATATAAATCTAGCCTTAACAACAACAAAACCATTTATTGAACATTCTGCTTGGGGTTATTTCAACGATAAATGGAATGATCTTGGTGAGCTTGGATATGAACATACATATTATATAAGAGCTGTATTTGACAACTACACAGAGGTTAAAAATGATGTTAAATTAGAATCAATTGATACTAAAGGAGGATATGCAACCGGTAATATTGATATTATTGGAACTGTAAGAAACTTAAGCAATGTTAACGTTTTAAATAGCTTTGATGTAGAGTATGCTATTGATGGTGGTTCCAAAGTGCTGTACAATGTATCAGGTATTGCTCTCAACCCCGGTGAAACATATAGCTTTACTCACGGTACTCCTTACAATGCAACAGTAACAGGAACACATGAAGTAACATTAACCGTATCAAAGCCCAATGAAAATGATGACGAAAATATAGATGATAACGAGTTAACAAAAAGTTTCGTGGTTGTAAATGAAGTGTTTACAAAGGTAGTTGTTGGGGAAGAAGCTACAGGAACATGGTGTGGATGGTGCGTTAGAGGTCATGTCGGTCTCAAAAATATGTCTCATAACTATTCTTCCGGACAATGGATTGGGATAGCTGTACACAATGGAGACCCTATGGCAAACACAGAATACGACGGTAAAATATCTAGTATGGTTTCAGGATATCCAAGTGGTGTTATTAATAGGGAATCTATCGCAGATCCTGGAAAATTTAATGACGCGTATCTTGAAATTAAAGATGATGTACCTGTTGCTAAAATTGAAATATCAAAATCAACTATAGACAAAGATTCAAGAACCATTACGGTTGATGCTTCAACTATTGCAGCATTAGATTTGGATAACACAAATTATCGTTTATCAATGATTGTAATCGAAGATGGTGTTACCGGCACCACAGCAAAATATGCTCAAGCTAATTACTATGCTTCAAATGGAATTAAAATTGTTGACTGGGAAGGAATTGATTGGAGTAAATTAGGAGATCCTATTCCTGCCAACAAAATGGTATATAATCATGTTGGTAGATATATCGTCGGTGGATGGGATGGTATTGCCGGAAGTGTTCCGTCTACTTTAAAGTACGGAGAAAAAAACAACTATGGTTTTACGACAAAACTACCTGCAAAATACGATGAAAATAATATAAAGGTAGCAGTTTTGTTGTTGGATAATACAACAGGAAAAGTACTTAATGCAGCTGAAGCTGATATTGAAGTTACTACAGGGACTATTACTATAGGTGATCCAAGTGATGTTAATATATATCCAAATCCAACTAAGGACTATATAACTATTACCGCTAAAAAAGGTTCAAAAATCAGTATTTACAATACAAGTGGTCAACTGGTATTGAAGAGCAAAATGATTGATGAGGTGAAAACAATTTCATTATCAAACCTTGAAAAAGGAAGTTATTTTATTGAGATTTTTGATAATAATAAAGTATATTCAAAGAAAATAGTTCTTACAAGATAAAACTACCGTTGTCTTGCAAGGTATGTCAAAAAGGGGTTATCCAAGATGTTTGGATAACCCTTCTTTATTTAAAACGGACATTGCGCATTAGAGGTCAAGGTCGAGTATAGCAGAAAAGAAAATCAAATCACCTTAACTCCAAGGAAGATAAGTTCTTTTGATTTTTCTTTATTTTTATTTTAAAATACGCAAATACGAGTGTCATTAAAGGACTTAGTAAATTAAAAAACGCATAAGGCAAATAAGTAAAAGTATCAACCGTCAGAACCCTGGAATTGTATGCTCCTCCGGTATTCCATGGAAATAAAACAGAGGTGACTGTTCCCGAATCTTCAAGAGTACGACTGAGATTTTCCGGGGCAAGACCCTTATCATCAAATGCAGTTTTGTACATTTTACCCGGAACAACAATAGCCAAATATTGGTCTGAAACCGTTCCATTAAAAAAAATACATGTTGTTACTGTACTTGCAAAAACACCAAAATCTCCTTTTGCAACTCTTAGCAAAGCATTGCTAATAGCATTTAATGCACCGATGGCCTCCATTATGCCTCCAAAAACCATTGCGGTTATTATTAACCAAATTGTTCCTAACATTCCTGCCATTCCTCCTGATGTGAAAAGATCGTTTAATTTAGCATTGGAGGTTTCTATTATTGTATCTTTTGTGATTGCGTTCATCACGATTTTATAGGCAGAATTAAAATCAATACTATCAACCCCTGCGAATTTTTCTATTAATTCATATTGAAAGACAATTGCAAATAAACCGCCAAGAAGTGTTCCAATCATCAAAGCTATTAAAGGCTCCGTCTTTTTTATAATCAATGCTATGACTATTGCCGGTACTATAAGCAGCCATGGACTGATAACAAACGATTCTTTTATTGCTGATAGCAAAGTACTAACATCAACAGAATCTGAACCACTTCCCTGAAAAAATCCTAATATTGTAAACAAAATTAGCGTTATCGATATTGAAGGGATCGTCGTCTTAAGCATATATCTAATGTGAGTAAACAAATTGACGCCAGCTACCGCAGAAGCTAAATTGGTAGTATCTGATAAAGGAGATATTTTATCTCCAAAATATGCACCCGATATTACAGCTCCGGCAATCATACCTTCATTTATTCCCAGTGCTTTGCCTATTCCGATTAAGGCAATACCAACCGTAGCAGATGTGCTCCACGAACTTCCGGTAGCTAACGATATAATTGAAGCAATAACTACTGAGGCTACTAAAAATATTTTTGCATTCAAAATTTGTAACCCGTAATATATCATTGTAGGAATTATACCGCTCAACAACCATGTACCACTTAATCCACCTACGAAAAGCAATATCAATATAGCCCCGCTTGTTGATTTGATATTTTTGGATACGGATTCCATCATATCTTCAAATTTGACTTTATTTTTAAATCCTATCAATGTTGCTACAGATGCCCCTAATAACAATGCAAATTGATTGGATCCTGACAATGCATCATCTCCATAAATAGCTTGTACATTGAAAGCTAACAAAATCACTAGAAATACAATCGGGATTAATGCTTCTACTATACTAATTTTTTTTGTCATTATGCGTTGTGTCTCTTAATAATCTCAAACTGTCTATTACTTTTTCCAAGTTAATTGAATCTATTTCTATATTAAAACTCAGACTATCCGTATCTTTTTTCACGGGTTTCTCCGGAAAATCTATGCCTTTATTTACAGAGTTTTGTGTAATTTCTGAAATAATAGAATCAACATGTATTTCTGCATCTTCAAGCGCATTTCTTCGACATTTTTCAATTTTATTTTTGATTAATATCCGTATTCTATTATTTACTTCTTTTTCGATTAATGATGTATTATCAATATTCGAATTACAGCTAATAAAAAATAAAAGCGATAGGATGATTAATATGGGTTTATAGTTGCTCATAGCTTATTTGACGCCAAATATACAAAATATATAGCAATTTCAGTAAATATATCAATTAATGGTTACTTCAATCAAATTATTTGAATCTTTTATTTCGGTAAATCTTTGAAAAATATTTAAATAACTTTGGATGCTCTTTTTTGAACCTTTTGGGAGACATAAAAAAATATTCACTTGCTACCGCTAAAAATTCAGAATTATTGGTCATACCATAAGGATTGATATCTGACTTTCTATCTTTTATTTTGGATATTTCCTTTTTCAATTCTCTCATCCATGGCAATACAAATGCCTTGTTCATAAGTATGCTCGGTAGTCCATCAATTATACCGTCTTTTTTATCAATAAGGTGTACAAATTCGTGTAGAGCAACATTGTCAGTAGTCCTTTTTCCGTTGAAGGAGGACAGGATATCCTTTTTAGATAAAATCATCATTCTATTCATTGCACCATTTCCAACCATTCCTAATATTTTTTTGTCTTGACCACTATAATATTCTTCATCAAATGATTCGGGGTAAATTAGAATCTCGTTGATATTGTTGTATTCAAATTCAGGAAAAGCAAATACCGGCATAATCGCACTTGAAGCGATTAATAGCTTCAATTTGTCATCAATTTCTGTTTCAATTCCTGTAATGTTTTTTGTTTTTAAAAAATACTGAATTCTATTTTCAAAATATTCTTTCTCATCACTTGCTAGTTCAACGTAAAACTCAACGTTTTTTAACAAAATATCTTTCCATAATTCCGGAAACGGTTTTCTTAGCACATCTTTCCATTTTTTTGAAGGGACATAACTCAAATAATAGTAAGCTAAAACAACAACAAGGAGGGTAGATAAGATCATTAATAATAGTTGCTTTTGAGTCTGAGCGGAAAAATATGAAATAAACATAAAAAATATTGCCATAATCACAGAAATAATAATCGCCGTCAAATTTTTTTTACGATTCTTGATACTGTAATACTTGTACATGTTTAATTGTAAATTTTATAGAATTTCAACACTTTATTTTGCTCTTTGCAAATACCTTTCATATCTCTTTAAAGTCCTCAAAGTATCGTCATCTTTCATTTCTGTTGCCATTTTAATAGCTTTTCCTAAGTGTTTTATTGCAAGAGACTTTTTGTTGTTATTTATCAATATTTTAATATAGTTTTGATAAGTTTTAGGAGTTTTGTCTTTTAAAAATATTTTTTTTGAGAATTTTTCAACTAATGATTTTATTTTTTCATTACCTTTAAATTTATTTCCAACAGATTTAACAAAGGCTATCTTACTTTCAGAATTGGGCAATACTTTAAAATATTTTTTAGCAGCTTTCAGGTATTTTTCTACATCATCGTCTTCTTCAGCCTTAACCAAGTCAATTTTTTTTTCAAATTCTTTATATTGCTTTTTATTATATTTTTTCATTTTCTTTTTTGCCTCATCTCCAAGCTCTTTAACCTCGTATTCCAAAGATTTTTCAAATGTTTTCCAACAAGAATTATATACTTTTTCAGCGATTTCTTTTTCAGAATATATTTCTCTTATGATTTTTAAATATTTTTTGGCTGTCATTAGTTCAAAAAGCTTGGAGTCACACTCATTGGTCGCTTCAAATAACAAAACCGCCTTTTTATCTTTTGATAAACCTTTCTTTTCTCTTAAATAATCCAATGCCACTTTATTAGTTGGTTTTCCTGCGTTGTTTAATGCTTTGATGTATTTCAAGACAAAATTATAATTCCTGTTTCCTTTTTCCCATTCAATTGCTAAATCAGGTGACTTGTCATAAAATTTTAATGCTTGTTTTGCAAGCTGTAAAAAACCTTCAAGGTCTTTACCTCCAACCTTTTTTAGAACTATTTTTCCATCAGGAGCAATAAAATATAATGTAGGATATGCTCCTACAGGATAATTTAACCCAAATTTCATTCCCTCTTGTGTTTCCATATTCATTTTTACATTTATAAAATGCTTATTGAATACATCTCCAGCTTGTTTTAACGGAAAAATGTTTTTTTGCATCCTGCGGCATGGACCACACCAAGTAGTGTAAGAATCTACAAAAATGATTTTGCTTTCGGTCTTTGCTTTTTCCAATGCTTCTTCCCATGTACCATGAAAGAACTCCAATCCCTGTGACGAAGCTATTTGTATTCCGGAAATCGAAAAAAGCACTAATAATAATATATTTTTGTTCATATGATTTGTTTTCTTTATTGTGATACGGATTAAATCGAAATTTATTATTTTTTCGTAATAATTTGATGCCTTTGTATCAATTACTTTTAGAAAAACTAAAAAATGGCACAAGAAAAAATTTTAAACCCACGGTGTATTTTTACAAACACAAATTGTTTTTTAGAAAACAAAATTTCAATTTTCACAACGCAACAAACAAGTTAAAGGTCTAATCTTCTGAGTAGGTTTTATCTAATTTCTTGATGATTTTTTTTGCTTTATCTTTATCCTTTTTAAGGATTTGAAGGCAAATTGTACCTGCTCCTATGGGAAATAAACTTGATGAAATTGCATTTGAAACAATACTGTTAATACCGGCTTCCTCAAGAGCATGGTGGTATAGCCTAGCTTTTATTTCATTCGAGAACTGTTTGACTGTTATAATTTTCATAATTAAATATTTATAAATTGTTATTAGTAAATTCACTTAAATTTTCAATAATGTTATCGCTTGCTTCATTTAACAAGGCAAAGACTTCTACAAAACGCCCATCATAATACGGGTCATGTACATCCATATTTTTCTCTGGATATGCCAAATTCATAAAAAGTTTGATTTTTTTTTCATCTTTTGTGTTTCGTGCCATATCTAATAAATGAGAATAGTTTGCTTTATCCATCGCAATTATATAATCAAATTTATCAAAATCCTGTATATTAAATTGCCTCCCTCGTTGATGACTAATGTCGATATAATTATCGAAAGCAACAGAAATTCCTCTTGAGTCAGGTGCTTTACCTATATGGTAATCGCTTGTTCCTGCAGAATCAACTACGATATCCAAACTCTTTTGTTCAGCTTTATGACGTAAAATACCTTCAGCCAAAGGAGAACGACAAATGTTTCCTAAACAAACATATAGGATTTTCATGGGCACATTTTTTTACTATATCAAATATACGGTAAAAATATTAATTATTCTAATACTGTGAAATTAATTAATTATAATTTGCTATTTTAATATTTTGTTTTGACATTTGTGATATTACAAAATGATTCCAATATGAGATTTGCAGTAAGATTAGCATACAACGGATATAACTATTCAGGATGGCAAAGTCAAGACAATGCCAGAACGGTTCAAGGGGAGATTGAAGCGATATTATTTAAAAAATTCAGACAAAAAATATCTGTATTGGGGTGTGGAAGAACAGATAAAGGGGTTCATGCTAGTGATTTTGTGATGCATTTTGATTGTGATGAAGATATAAGTGATGGATTTATCTACCACTTCAATAAGATGTTACCAAAAGATATTTCTTTTTATTCAATAAATAAAGTAGATAAAGATTTTCATGCTAGATTTGATGCGATTTCCAGATCTTATGTCTATAAAATTAATACAATAAAAAATCCGTTTAAACCCGAATTGAGTTATTATTTTCCAATGATTGAAAATGTGAATTTTGAGGCTATGCAAAATGCGGCAAATATACTTTTAAAATATGAAGAATTTTTCCCTTTTTGCAAAACAAACACTGATGTAAAAACAATGATTTGCCATTTATCACAAAGCAGATGGGAAAAAAACAAAAAAACCGGAGAGTATTTTTTTCACATTACTTCCAATAGATTTTTACGAGGAATGGTTCGTTTGATAGTAGGTATGACTATCAATGTAGGACTAGGTAAAATGTCTCTTGACGAACTTGAAAATGCTTTAAAAATGCAAAAAAGATTGGAAATGGATTGGAGCGTTCCTGCTCACGGATTATATCTTAATAAAATTATTTATCCATGAGATGACATCTAAATCAAATTGTTAAACATCCATATTCTCCTCATAAAAAATAGACATATAGAGTACTCTATCATTTATTATATTTGTTTAACAAACCTCTGTTTATCCGTTAAATGTCAGAACAACTGATAGATTGAAAGAAGCTGCTTCAAAGTTGCAAATAAATTTGCGATACCATTTAAAGATTGCCTAATAAAGCATGATTGTCCTATCACCTCGAAAAAATAATTGTTATTTCGTGTGTATTTCCGAGTAAACTTCCATAATTGATCAATGATGGATTAAAACTATATTTTATGCTGATGATGTTTTCTTTGCCGGTAAATAACTTATGAATATTGAACCCAAATCCAAAATGAGCAATACCGGAAGTATTGGATCCTCCTTCAATAGTAAATGCATCATTAAACCTAAGTTTTGCCAATATATCTACATTGAGCGGTGTATTTTTCACATAGCTCACCCAAGTACCTAATTCCAAATCCAAAAAATCTGACAATGTTTTATTTATTTTTAAATAGCCATAAGTATGCATTTTTTTATTAATATTAAAACTAAAGGAATCACTTTTAAATTCTAATTTATTAAAACCCAATTGAGCTAAAGATATGCCGGTACTTATCCTTGTTTTTTTCAGTATGCCTTTTGTGAAGTTCTTATAATAGCTTAGCCCTAAACTTAGCTCAGGATTAGTAACCTTAGGATTTTTTTGCGTCAAAATATCATTTGGATATTTTTCTGCTAATGATTGTGTATTTATGCGATATTGGATCGCACCAAATTGTAAGCCGGCAGATATTCCGCCATATCTATTATCATATTTGCTCATAAAATTAGCTAATTTGAAATATATTCCGGTAGAAGACATCGGTCCTATTTTATCATTGAGTATATATGAACCCAATAGTATATTAAACGTATTATCGCTTCTAGTAATATACTCAAGTGATGCTGACTGAGTTTTTGGCCCTTTAATTACTCCACCCCATTGAGATCTAGTCGATAATCCAAAGATTACTCTGTGGTTATATTTGTAATAGACATCAGGAATATATGACGGGTTGTATATTCCGGCCAATTTATCATACATGTATGAATTGGTTTTTTGCTGTGCAAAAGATGAAGTAAAAAACACAAAAAACACAATAGAGACTAGCATGACTTTTACGGTAATTCTTTTCATTCTTTTTATTCTTTTATTAAATATTGAAACTATCATTTTAAAAATATTTTTATTACTACAAATAATCAAATCAATCTGTTATTTCACTAATAATATAGTTCCATAAATTATTTCTTTCTTTTTCCGGTTTTGTTGAAATATGTAGTAATATACTCCTTCAGGCAAAATACTACCTTTATATTCTCCTGTCCACCCATTATCATAAGGGGATTTTTGATAAACGATATCACCCCATCTATTGTAAACTACCAGCTTATTATTGGGAAAATCACTAGCGAGATTCAAACTTATATCTTTAAATTCTAAAGTCTCGGTTTCACCATCCCCATTTGGAGTAAGCAACATCTCTGAATTGTAGGTCAAAGCTCCGTTGTAATTGATTTTCACCTTAGCAATATCACACATGTCTTCACAGTATCTATGACATATTTGATAGGTAAATTCATCAAGATAATTGCTGTTTGGGTAATATGTAGTATAATAAAACAGGCTATCGCCAAAATGCTCCAACCATCCATTCTCAGTACTGTCTAAAATTTCATTTCGAATAATATTAAAATCTTCTATTTCATCATTCGAAAATACATTCAACGACAATATATCATCTTTACTAAAAATGATATTGTCATCATTTGCGACCAAATCATCCCATAGTGATACTTCAATATTAGAGATTCTTTCACATCCTTTATCGTCAGTTACTGTAAGCGTATATACACCTCCATCATCAATAATGATAGATTGAGTAGTTTCTCCCGAACTCCATTTATATGAACTAAATTTATTTTGGGATCGTAAAATTTCTTCATCACCGGGACATATTTTCCTTTTACCAATAATGGCATTCTCTTTTATTTCTCTCAGTTCAATTTGTACCGGATATTTGTCTTTGCAGCCCGGTATTGCATCTGATAAAGCATAAGAAAACCGATATTTTCCTTCAGGGAATTTATCTAGATTAATAAAATTACCAATACTAATAGTTACAGCTTTTGGACCGGAAACAAAATTCCATTTACCTTGAGGTCCTTCAACAATAAGATCGTCCAAATCAAAATCAATATCCGAATTACAAAGAGAAAAACTTGATTTTATCTCTACGGTAGGACATCCATCCGAACAGCTTTGTTTGCTTACATTAATCAAAGTGTCACAATATTGATTTGTTTTATCATAAATATGGAGTTCAACTAATGATCCGTTTGCCGGGAGCTTGCCTACCGTCTCGTCAATTCCATAATTAAATGTTCCCAATTTTTGATTACCTTTTTCTACAATATAATTTTGACCTGATCCGGCAACATTTAGCATGATTGAAAATTTATCATCAGCTGAATTGTCCGGTGTGTTATTATTATAGCACTCACCAATTATCGTGTTTTTGATCTTCAAATCACAGACAACACCAGAACAGCTATTTGGTGCTTTGACAAATATACTTACTGAACAGGTATTATCTTTACTATCTGTTATCTTAAAATTCAAATCGCCATTACTTATCAAAAAACTACCAAAATCTTTGGGAATATTATAACTTCCGGTATTATTATTGATATCGGTAGAGATCCATGAGTTTCCTGTATTAGACCCCGTGACGGTAATATTAAAAGTGAAATTATCATCCTCTTTTATTGAAGGCGTATTGTTGTCATTACAAATTATTTCATTTACTTCTGCTGCTATTTCACATTTTCCTGAACATGATGGAGGCGCAGTTATACTCAAAGATGAATTGCAATTTTCATCTTCCTTATCGGTAAAAATCAAAACAAAATCCCCCTCACTTATTTTGTATGGACCTATAACTTTAACCTCATCATAAACCCCAGAATCTCCAAAATTGTCAGTCCATGTACCTGAATTATTATTACCTGTGACCAAAACTTCTATAGTGAAAACATCGTCTTCAGGATTAGAAGCTGTGCCATTATCATCACAAAAAGTATTGATCAATGAGCTGGCAATACTACATGTTCCACTACAAGTCGTAGGAGGAACAACATCCACAGTTGTTTGACATGAACTATTTTCCATATCAGATACAACTAGTGTAAGTATTCCATCTGATATAGCGTATGGACCAATATTTTTTTTCTCTTCATAATTACCTGTTGAGTTATAAGCGTCATTTGCAACCCAATTGGAACTATTATTTACACCTATAACCAATATATCAAATGTAAAAGTATCATCTGATGGATCAGTAGGTGTGCCATTGTCATCGCAAAGAATATTGCTAGTAGTCGCTGATATATCACATTGATCCGAACAAGTTACGGGAGCAGCAACAAAAACATCTGTTGAACAACCGGAGTCGCTTATGTCACTAATTGTAAAACTAAGATCTCCTCCATTAATAGGGTAATTTCCAAAATTTACTGTTGTGTTATATAAACCCGCATTATTGTTTGGGTCCGTTGATACCCACGAATTACCGGTGTTGCTTCCTGTTACTTGTACATCAAATGTGAATGTGTCATCATCAGGATTGGAAGGAGTACCATTATCGTCACAAATTATATTTGTAACTTCTGCTGATATATCGCATTGATTTGAACAAGTAGCCGGTGCAGCAACAAATACATCCGTTGAACAATCAGTATTGTCTATATCATTTATTGTAAAATTCAAATCGCCACCACTAATAGGGTACGTACCAAAATTAACTATTGCATTATAAGATCCTGTATTATTATTCGGGTCGGAAGACTCCCATGAATCACCCGTATTGCTCCCTGTTACTTGTACATCAAATGTAAAAATGTCATCATCAGGGTCTGTTGGAGTACCATTGTCATCACAAATTATATCTGTAACTTCTGCTGAAATATCACATTGATCCGAGCAAGTAGCCGGTGTCGGTACATATACATCCGTAGTACAATCAGCGTCATCTATATCATTTATTGTAAAATTCAAATCGCCACCACTAATAGGATATGTGCCAAAATTTACCGTTGTATTATAAAGTCCTGTATTGTTATTCGGGTCGGAAGATTCCCATGAATCACCCGTATTGCTCCCTGTTACTTGTACATCAAAGGTAAAAATGTCATCATCAGGGTCTGTTGGAGTACCATTGTCATCACAGATTGCATCACTTGCTATAGCAGATATATCACAAACACAATTGTCAACAATTTCATCTTCACTATTGCAGTTCGTGTTATTATCATGAATATCTGTTTGAGGATTTGAAAGTTCGAGGTAATTGCAAATGCTTTGAATTGAACAAGAAGACAAGTTTGTGTTATTGTATATATTCAAACTTGTGATACTATTTGGATCTACATTTTTAATACCTGCTATATCATCTAGAAATTCATTGTACGAAAGTGTTATTTCTCCATTTAGAGATGTTATATTGTCCAATCCCGACAAGTTTGTCAAACTGTAATTACTACCCACATATAGATTACCCGGAATAGAATTCAATTGATCTAAACCACTTAAATTTACTAAACCATAGTTGGTCCCTATAGATAAATCACCTCCGATTGAATTCAAATTACTTAGAGCGGTAATATCGGCAAGAGCATCATTGTAACCAATCCAAAACATATCACCTATAGTAGTTAAACTCTGTAATCCATTGAAACTTTCAAGTCCTTCATTGTATTCAATCAAAAAATAACCGCCAATACTTGATAAGTTGCTCAATTCGGTAAAACTTGTCAATGAATTATTACCTGCAACCCATAAACCACCGTCAATAGAAGATAAAGAACCAAGTCCGTTAAGATTTGATAAGGATTCGTTGTATCCCAACCATAGATTATTACCGATTGAAGACACGGTATTCAGAGCAGTAATATCAGTAAGACTGTTGTTACTGCCTATATATAAAGTTCCATTCACATTTGATAAGCTATTGAGACCACTCAAACTGGTCAAAGACGAATTTGACAATATCCTAATCTCTCCATCAACTGTACTTAAACTCCCCAAACCTGACAAATCGGTTATATTATCATTGTATTCAACCCAAGCCTCCCCGTATAAAGTACTGAGATTATCAAGACCTTGAAGTGAATTTAATGCACTATTTTCACCAATATAAAGGTCTGATGTTGAATTGACTCCTTCCAAACCGGTTAAATCAGTCAAAGATGAGTTGTTTATTATATCTATTCCTCCGTCAATTGTTTGTAAAGAACTAAGGTTATCTAAATTACTCAAGGAATTATTATTTTCTATCCACAAGATTCCATTTATTGTGGTAATATTATCCAACCCTTCAAGACTTGGCAATGAATTGTTATTGCCTATTACTAAATCTGCATCCATAATTTCTACATTCGAAAGCCCATTCAAATTAGTAATATTGTCTGTGTATTCCTCCTGTATAGTCACGTTGCCTATTATCTCTGTACATCCGGGATTATTAAATGCAAAATTATCTATTTGCGACTGATAAGCAAAGGTAAAACCGTTAGGAAGACAGCTTTGAGATTGTGCTACAGAGATGTAAAACACTATATTTAACAGTAATAAAATTAATTTTTTCATCTTTGAGTATTTTTATTTTTTAATATTATGTTTTAAGTTCTCAAGTTTCAACGAATCAGGCCATGATTTCAATTGTCTAATGATTGCTTCTTTAGATTTCTTGTCTTCAATAAAATACCAACTCACCTCTTTGTCTGTTATGGTCTTGTCAGCATTTTGATGAAAAAACATTACAGCTTTGATAGCAGGATACTCAAATGCTATAGATTGCATTGCATCAGAAAACCATTGTGATCTGTCTCCACCAACATTGAGAGAGCCAAACTCTGTAATCATCACAGGTTTGCTAAAAGAATCTACCTTTTCATAGCTTTTACCAAAAAGTTGATCAAATGTCCACCATTTACTCCATGTAGTTGCTATACCAAAGTTCAAAACCCCAATCCCTATATAATCCACAAGCTTTTCTCCGGGATAATAATCATCCAAATGACCATAAGCCGGATGAGGTGCCCAAATCCAAATTGCATTGTTAGCTCCGGCATACCTAAACACATCTCTTATATGTTTCCACGCATTAGTGAAATCTTCATATTTATTATTTTGAGGTCCCCAAGGATATCTATAAGGATCATTCATTTCGTGAGCCCATCGTATAAAAATCGGCAGTTTTATTTTTGCCAAATCTTTTGCCCATTCAAAAATATATTTATCATAAGTACCATCTGCAATTGCTTTAAGGCAGCCTTTTTTTCTCTTAGCCGGCTTTGGAATACCGGGATAATCCTCTTCATTAAAATCATCAAGCCACGGTTCCCAGGTTATCACGGGAGTAGAACCTAATTTTATTATAGTCTCAACTGCTAAGGTTGGGAATTGCTCTGTGGGTTTACTTCCCCATGCATTGTAAATATGTATCAAAGGGAACGTCGTTCTTAATGAATCCTCAAGATTTATAATAGCTTCAAATGATTCTTTTTCGATTTGGTCTGATGCTCCTAAAAGAATTATTTTAGGATGTTTTAGCGCATTTATATCATTTTTGAATGAACTGAAAACTTTCAACTTTTGCTTTCGTTTTTTACTTCTTTTTTGAAATATATATTGATTTTCCAAATCCAATACTTTATTTGCTATACCATCGAGCGTACTTTGTATTGGCCCTTTTGATTCACTTCCTGCTATTGACAGTATAAAAACCAATAATAAACCGATAATAAGTGCCCCAGCTATTATTAAAAACCGTTTTAAAGACTTTGATTTCATTTTATATATATTTTCGTTTTTTTATTGTAATATTTTTCCTATTCCAGAAGCCAAATCATATTTAACTTCAAAGTTTAGTTTTTGCCTTATTTTACTATTATCACCTACCATATTCCAAACTTCATTATTTCTGTATTGTATTGCTCCAAACCTTATCTCACATTCGCTTTTCATTTTAGCTTTCACTTCTAGTGCTAATTGCTTCAATGTAGAAGTCTTCCCACTACAAACATTGAAAGTTTCATTTTGAGCAGCCTTTTTAGTGGCACTTAAAAGAAGAGCTTGAACAACATCATCAACATATAGAAAATCCCTTTTTTGCTCTCCTTTTGTCATGTCAAACCACTTCTTATTTTTTAAAGCATCTATCATTTGAGGTATAAAAAAATTGGAAGGCATATTTTTTCCATAAAAATTGAATAGTCTTAAAATGGTATAGTTCTTACCAAAATTTGAACTAAAAGTCTGAATTAAATTTTCTGCATATACTTTTGTTAAAGAATATTGTGAAACCGGTTTTGGTATTTGATCTTCATTAAAAGGTGCATTATTATCACCGTATATTTCGCTTGTACTTGTAAAAATGAAATTTTCATACGCTATATCCTTTAATGCATATAATAAATTAAAAGTGCCGATATGGTTTATTTCGTTTACAGCCTTGTACTCTTTGAAATCTCTATTGCGATTCAATGAAGAAGCTAAATGAAATACTATTTGAGGTTTTATCTTTTTAACCGCATCTTGTACCGCTTTTCGATCAGTTATATCAACCTTAATAAAAGTATCATCATCTCTACCCTCTTTATCAATTACACATACTTTTGCATTCATATTCTTGAGTGCTCGAACAAGATATCTTCCCAAATATCCATTGCCTCCGGTAACCAATACTATTTTATGCTCCATACCTATTTTGTCCATTCCAATCCTTTTTTTCTCGCATCAACTACAAAATTATTAATATCATTATGTGTATTAACTCTTTTTTCCAAATAAAAATCTTTGTACCAATTAATAGTCTTTTGAATAGTCTTGTCAATATTCCATACCGAATTCCATTTAAGTATTTTATTTGCTTTAGAGCAGTCAAGCATCAACAAATTTGCTTCATGATGTTCTGAAATATCAGAATTCTCTTTTGTGGCAATATCCGCCCATTCTTTTTTAGCCAACTGAGTGATTTCTCCAACGGATAGATTACTATGAAGATCAGGGCCAAAATTCCATCCGGAAGCAAAATCTTTTTTCCCTTCCAATAATTTCCACCCTAACATCAGATACCCACTTAATGGCTCTAATACGTGTTGCCACGGTCGTGTTGCTAAAGGATTTCTGATTGTGACCGGTTGATTTTTTGCTGCACTCTTTACAATATCAGGTATCAATCTGTCTTTTGCCCAGTCACCACCTCCTATTACATTACCGGCTCTGCCACTACCCAAAAGTATATTGTGTTTTTTACCATATTCAGAAGTGTTAAAAAATGAATTTCTATATGAAGCTGTTAATAATTCAGACATTCCTTTTGATGAGCTATAAGGATCATATCCACCCATTGAATCATTTTCTCTATATCCCCAAATCCATTCTTTGTTTTCATAGCATTTATCACTTGTGACATTTACAATGGCTCTTACAGAATCAGCTTTACGACACGCTTCAAAAACATTGAGTGTACCCATTACATTAGTGCTATACGTTTCTATCGGGTTCAAATACGACTCTCTTACCAAAGCTTGTGCAGCAAGATGAAAAACAATATCGGGTTTTGTCCTCTCTATAAAGGAATTGAATTTTTCCAAATTTCTAATATCAGCTATTTCTTCTTCCATTTCTAAATAGAGCAAAGAAATATGATTGATATTGGTTAATGACTCCAATGAATAACCGTAAACATCCGCCCCCATCAACTTTAACCATAAAGCTAGCCAAGAGCCCTTGAATCCGGTATGACCTGTGATCAATACTTTTTTCCCACTATAAATACTGTTAAATAAACCTTCTAGTCTTTCCATATCTTCCATAATGCTTTGTTTTTATTCCACATTTCATTAAGTTGCTTATTGTCTCTAAGGGTGTCCATCGGCTTCCAAAAATCACAATGCTTATATGCAAATAGTTTTCCGGATTTTGCAATATTTTCTAGAGGAGCTCTTTCAAAAATAGTAGAATCACCCTCTTGTATATAATTCAATACTTCCGGTTCACACACAAAAAAACCTGCATTTATCCAACCACCTTCACCCTTAGGTTTTTCCATAAAATTTTCAACTCGCTTTTCATCAGAAGCAAATCCAACACCTCCAAATCTACCTTCCGGTTGTACAGTAGTCATAGTTAATATACCTTCGTGACCATTGTGAAATTTTACCAATTCTGCAATATCAATGTTTCCAACACCATCTCCATAAGTAAGCAGAAAAGGTTTATTCCCTATTACATTTTTTGCTCTCAATACCCTACCTCCTGTCATTGTATGCAAACCGGTGTCCAATAATGTTACTTTCCAATTTTCAGAGCTATTATTTAATATTTCTACTCTGTTTTTAGCGATATCAATTGATATATCACTCTGATGATAAAAATAATTAAGGAAATACTCCTTTATCATATATCCTTTATAACCCAATAAAATCACAAAATCATCAAACCCATATTCAGAGTACAACTTCATAATATGCCATAGAATAGGTTTGCCACCAATTTGAATCATCGGTTTTGGTTTTTTTTCAGTTTCTTCACTCATCCTTGTTCCAAATCCCCCTGCCAATAATAGTACCTTCATAATTTCCAAAATTTTTATTAGTTTAATTAAAGTTATTTTTTTTCTTCTATCCCACTTATCTTATCGATATCTACGCTATCCCAAGGATTTTCCTCTTTTAGATTGACAGCTTCCCATGCAGCATAAATACCTCCCCAGGACTGTAAAAATATGATAAAGGCAAAACCCAGCATTCCCCATGTACGAGTTGATGAAAACAATAGTTCGCTTTCGGGTACAAAATACCTTCTATCTATAAATACAATTATTACTGACAAAACAAATAGTATATTGTACCAAATTAAAGGTCTGATAAAAGGAGACACACTACCAATTACGGCTTTCTTAGCAGTAGGTATATAGGGAATTTTATGATTCAAAAGGGAAAGTACAAATCCGAGAAAATATACCGGCCATAATGCAAATTTAAGAATCATCCCTCTCCAATGAAATCTTCTTTCACTCTTGGTATGACATAAAAACTTTTGAACATACAGATAGATAATCAAAGCTATAAGCGCAAATGATGAGCCCTTTACTAAAAATTCCGAAAAGTCCATGTTTGCCGGAAGTGTTCCGGTAAAAAAGTATAGCAAAGGAATCAAGATAAAGAACAACGTCATAGTTCCTGTTAAATAATAAAATGCTATAGCACTATATGATAGTTTTTGCCAAAATGTGAATTTCTTTATGAGTTTTGGTAATTCTACGAAAAGTATTTCAAAAACACCACGTGACCATTTTAATTGTTGCTTCGCAAATGAATGAAAGTCTTCCGGTACAAGACCTCTATTGACGATAACAGGATTGTAAACAGATTTCCATCCGGCAGCATGAATCCTCATAGATGTAACAAGATCTTCTGCTAATGCAACAGCGTGTCCACCTATACTCTCCAAAGCTTTTCTTCTGAAGGTACAATTTGCCCCAATGGCGACGCTACTTCCGTAACCATACATACCCATTTGTGTAGGTCCATAAAAAGTATAAGTTTGTTCAGCTGCTCCAGCTGCTATAAACGACCTATATTGATTGTAATAACCTTGTGATACTTGCACGAATCCAACTTTAGGGTCTTTGAAAAAACCAAGAGTTTGTGAAAAAAAATTGGGAAATGCAATGTGATCAGGATCAAGAATAAGTATAAACTCTTCATTTGTCAACTCCAAAGCTTTATTCACTTTTCCTGCTTTCGCTCCCGATAAATTGACCAAATTTAGATATGTAGCTCCATATTTTTTTGCGAGTTTTTCAAATTCAGGATCTTCTGTACTATCCAAAAGATAAGTATTATGGGGGTACTCAACTCTTTGTAATGCGTAGAGTGATTTTTCAAACATTGAGATTGGTTCTCCGGGTGCACTTGTAATAAAAACTGCTACACTTAAACCTTTTTCCGGTTTAGGTACATTTTGAGGTTTTTTAATTCTTAGATAATTAATCCAGATTAAGACTGTTCTCAAAAACCCATACCAAAAAAATGTGCTAAGCAAAACAAATAAAGGAAAATTAAGAATATGCTCCGCTCTAAACCACCATTCTGCTAAATCAAATATACTAAAAATACCGGCGATAGATAGAAATAATAATATGAATCTATCCAAATTTGTAATATCTTTAGCCTGGCTAAAAAACCACATGCTTGATTGTAAAGAGCGTTTCATCTAAAATAAAAATTTTGTGGTTAAACCGGTAATATAGCTAGTGTAGTATGTTGTCTTTTGGTATTTATAATATGCTTTAACACTTGCAAAATCATCTAACTGATAGCTTAGATATCCATTTACTTCAACCGGATTAAAATCACGATCAAAATAGTCCCTTTTGATGTACAAACCACTATTTTCATTATTATCTAAAAACAAATATGGCGTATCTGCGGAAGCTTTAACTCCATAATTAATATTTATACCTACATTGATTGATTTTGTAGGCTGATATGATATCATCCCCACAACAGAATGTATTTTTTGATTTTGAGGTGAGAAAAAAGGATCATAAACTCCCTTGATAATGACAGCAGTATCTTGCATTGATAGTAATTCCTTAAGTGATAATTTTGAATTGAAACTATTGTTTTTTGAATCACTGTAATTGAAACCATATCCTATTCTGAAACTAAATTGTGATAATTTTATATTAGGGCTGACAATCCATGTACTTAATGCATAATAGGAATTTTCTATTGAAGGAAAATTATGTGTATCAAACGATATTTTTCCCATCCAGCTACTAGTATTGTTACGCTCCAATGATACGCCCAAAATGTTTTGCATTACCTTTTTATCAATTGAAGCAATTGTTGACAGATAAGGTGTATAATTGTATGAAGCTATAAACTCAGTATGTTTAAATATTTTCTTCTTTAGTAGTAATGATGCTGCTATATTGTATGTATTTGAAGGTAATCCTATCAAACCCACTCCTAGTTCCAAAGTAGTCTTATAATTTAACAGATGATAAATCAATGCACCTGTTAAACCTCCTCCATAGTACATTTTATAATCTTTCGAATAAAAAGATGAGTTAATTTCAAATTTTGATGATAATGCGGAATTATGATAAAATCCCATTTCAATATTAGGAGACATTATTGTCAATGGTTGATTATTATCAGTATATGAAGCATCTATTCTCATCCAATTACTTTGAATTTTTGATATTTCTTTTCTAAGTTTTAAAGATTCTTGATCATTTTCATAAATACTTAATGCCGCTTTGATATTAGACAATGACCTTTTGTATTTACCTTGCCAAAAATATATTTTAGCCAAAGTTTTTTTAACGGCAAATTTATAATCTTTAGGAATTTTATAGTTCATTTTATTCAAATGAAAGAGAGCTTCTCTAAACATACCAATCTTTGTTGATTTTATGGCATAATCTAACCTCAAATCTATGTTTTTGGGATGATTTCTTATCGTTTCATTATATATTCTTGAGGCTTTATCATATTCTTTATTTTTGAACAATGCATCAGCAAAAAACCAACCTGCATAAAGTTCCTTTTTATGATTGCCATAATATGTTTTTAAAAGATTAATTGATTTTCCTCTTTCTCCAATATCACGTAGCTCTTTTGCATAATTCAATGTGTCCATATTCTGACCATACGAAATATTAGTTCGCAAAAAACTCAATAGAAAAAATAGTAGTAAAAGATATCTTTTTGTCATAATAATTATTTTACACCTATATTAAATAATAACACCAGCTAAGATTTTTCCTAGTATTATACTCATTTTTATATAAAAACAATAAAAACAGATTTGGTTTGTATCAGCAACTCTATACTATTTATTAAATAATAGCATTGATAACGCCCTTCTCTTAATAAAATTCATAAGAATTTGTATGCTCTTATATTTTAATTTTAAACCAAACAAAAAATTTTTTAAAATGTTTAAATAATCGAAATAAAAGTTAGTAGATACTAATTTATAACGAGAATAACTAGACTATTAAAATTTTGTTAAATAGTAATTAAAATGAATGTTTGTAAATAGAATATTGTAAATTTGTCCCGTTAAGAAGATGTTTTTTACATCGTAGATTGGTATTAGTTTCAATATTTATTTAAATCAAAATAATTTTATAAATGAAAAATTTTATTCTTGTTAGTGTGATGTTTATTACCGCCAACCTTTTTGGGCAATTAGACTTTAATAATATAAATCTCAATGATTATAAGGATCCTGATTACAAATACAGGTCGCTTTATCTATATTTCGACTTGAATGGGAAAGGGAGTATTTCTATTAAGAATGATAGATATTCTGATTATATGTCAGGAAATGGAGGCACTGGATTAAATTTAAATGCAAGCTGTCATGTTGTTAAAAATAGCAGAAAGAAACAATTTTCCAGATTCACAATAATTGGTCTTAGTCCAAATATACATTTATCAAAAGAATACAATACAGATGTAAATAACAAGATATCATTTTTTTTAACTTTTGATAATCGTACTTACCAAAAATATTATATATTCAAGAAAATGTTTTTTGAAACAGATATATTCCTATCTACTTATAATAAAGCTGTCACCGATATTGATGGAGAAAAGGGCTATATAAATTCAAACAACAATTTAAGACTACCATTGATGATTGGCTTTGGAAGAATAGAGAATATAACCAGCGCTTGGCATGCAATTAGAATAGTAGAAGACCTGCAAAAAGACGGAGTTATTAAAGAAGGGGCAAGTTTCTCAGAAGAGGATATCATAAGTTTAGCTAATTTTGTTACAGATAGAAATTATACAAGATCATTTGATTATAGAAAAAAACTCAAAGATGATATAGTTGGACTTAGACATTCTATTCTCAGTGACAAAGTAGACTTTAATAATCCGTTGGCATATGCTTCAATTTTTGATATGTGGCAAAATGGCGTTAATACTTTGAGAAGATCGGGTTACACCATTGCTTTTGGGCTTGAGCCCGGATTGAGACTTTCTTATTTTGATAATGACAGACCAAATTACAGTATAAAAGCTCTGGATTTATTTCTAATAACACGTCTTGATTATGCAAGAGCATTGAGCAAAAAATGGCAATTGGATTTCACGATAGAACTAAAAGGAGGAGCCAATGATGTTTTACTTAGTGATTCTAGAATTGACGATGATGTAACCGACAATTTAAAACCACGCGCTTACTCAAATTTAAGTTTTACTGTAGGTTATTTTCCAAATACCAGAACTAGTTTCAGCTCAACAATTAAGTTGCGTGGAAATATGTCTAGCCCTAATCCTGACAGTGATATAATTCATTTTAATCATTATTTCCTTTTTGACAATAACTTATACTATTACATCAACTCAAGAAATAGATTGTCTTTTCATTTTAATGTTAGTGATAGACTATATATTAACAATTGGCAAAATTTCAATCAAAACAATAATAGTATTGGAATTGATTTTGGTATTGGATATAGCTTAGGTATATTTTAATTTACTAGTGCCTGCACGAAAACATACAATTTTAATTTTGTAGTGATTTCTTGCAGACACTAGCTATAATTATCTATTTCAAAAACTCAACACTTGTTTTTACAAATTCTGTCATTTCTTCACCTGTCAACATATTTTGATTAAGTTTAGCTAGTTTGTATAGATAATCAGCAAATCTTTCTTTCTTTTCCTCACTTTTCATTCTCACCAATTTGTCAGCTATCAGAGGGTTGTTTGAATTAATAATTATATTATAGCTATCAGGCATTTCTCCCATTCCCATACTTTGATATTGCTGCATTTCCTTAAACCTACGCATAAACTCCGGTTTTGTAATCAATACCGGCAAATCATCAGGAGACAATGCCTTCAATTCAATTGTATTATTCTCACCTTTTAATGTATCTGTAAATATCGTTTTCACCTTTTCCTGTTGTTTTTCCGACATTACAGATTCCTTCTTTTCATCCTTTTGTACCAAATTATCAACAGTATCTGAGTCTACACGTACAAATGTCACATTACCATCTTTGGTCTCCATGTGCTGCATCCAATGCACATCAATAATATTATTCATTACTACCACATCATATCCGTAATTTTTTGCTGATTGAATGTAACTGTGTTGCGCTTTTGCATCGCTGGTATAAATAATTACCGTTTTATCGTGTTTGTCTATCTGATTGGTCTTTATCTTCTCTTTGTATTCTTCAAAAGTGAAATATTTATTTTCTTCATTTTTCAATAAAGCAAAATCAATAGCCTTATCATGAAACTTATCTTCAGAAAGCATTCCGTATTTAACGAACGTAGATATATCATCCCATTTCTTTTCAAATTCTTCTCTATCTTTTTTAAATATATCTTTAAGTTTATCTGCAACTTTCTTAGTGATATACGAGGTTATTTTTTTTACCCTTTGATCGTTTTGCAAACTACTTCTTGATACATTCAACGGGATATCCGGAGAGTCGATAACTCCATGCAACAACATTAAAAATTCAGGTACAATCGCTCTTACATCATCGGTAATAAAAACCTGATTACTGTAAAGATGAATTTTGCTCTTTTGAATATCGTAGTTGTTTGTTACTTTGGGAAAATACAATATACCTGTCAAATTAAACGGGTAGTCCATTTTCAGGTGTATCCAAAACACAGGATCATTGAAAGTACCCGGAAACATTTCCCTGTAAAACTCCTTGTAATCTTCATCCTTAAGGTCATTCGGTGATTTTTTCCACAATGGATTTGGATTGTTTATTATATTATCTACTTCTTCCTCTATTTGCTTAGCGTCTTCGCCTTCTCCTACTGTTTTATGATTTGTCTTTTTACCAAATCTTATTAATATCGGCAAGAATTTATTGTACTTGTCAAGTAATTCCTGAATTCTGTTTTTATTCAGATAGTCTTTACCTTCCTCTCCTACATGAAGAATTATCTCCGTGCCTCTTTCTTCTTTATCTATCTCTTCCATCGTATACTCCGGAGAGCCGTCACATTCCCATTTAACAGCTTTAGCACCATCTTTGTAAGATTTAGACCTCACTTCAACGCTATCAGCAACCATAAATGCCGAATAAAAGCCTAAACCAAAATGTCCAATAATATTTTCACCGGAATATTTTTCTAAAAATTCTTGAGCTGAAGAAAATGCTACCTGATTCAAATATTTGATAACTTCCTCTTCAGTCATTCCTATCCCTCTATCAATAATTGATATGGTTTTATTTTCCTCGTCCAATTTTATATCAATGGTCAAATCTCCTAATTCTCCATTGAACTCCCCTTTAGAAGCTAAGGTTTTTAATTTCGTACTTGCATCCACTGCATTTGAGACGAGTTCTCTTAAGAATATCTCCTGATCTGTATATAAAAATTTCTTAATCAGTGGAAAAATATCATCAGCACTTACGCCAATATGTCCTTTTTTTATGTTTTCTTTTGCTTTTGCCATTTCTATTTTATTTTTTTATAGTAATTTATTTGAACAGACTACTACATTGCAAAAGCTGTACCACTACATATAATATGTCATTTTGACATTATTTATTTTTTAGTGCCTACCATTTTGTAATGATATTTATCATTTCCGTCTATTATGGTATAATCAATTTGAAGCGAATAGTCAGCATAAAATCCGGTGCCGGATATCTCTCTATCGCCTTCAAAATCTTGAGTAGGAATAGTGATGTGCAAAATGTCACTTAAATCATCATTTGGGTCGACACAACCATTGGTATCAGCATCTAGTACCATCCAAATATCTTCTAACCAAGGAGCCTCTATTTGTATATTGTCATTGTTAGTAAGAGAAATAACCAGATCAAAAGGTCCTGTTACACCAACAAGATGAGTTTCGTACACTCCGACAATTGGAATAGTACACTCTTCATATTTTTCACATGAAGATACTCCAAAACCAATAACTGCAATAATGAGCAAGTATTTCATAATTATATTCTTTTAAACATTAAATAATGTCCAAATTAAACTCTTGAAATCTATTTATTAGTGATAAATTGATGGGTTTAACTTTATTTTAAAATGAAATTAACTAAATTTAACAATAATCAATACAAATCCCAATTACCCTTATCATAATACCGATACAATACCGGTTCAAACAAAGTATTAATTTTTATACCGGAAGTATCTATTAGTGGTTTTCCAAAAGAGGATATTTGAAATAGAGCTTCTTGATTTAACCACTTCAAATCTAAACCGGATAGGTTTATGCTTGTAAATTTCTGTTTGGAAATTTGTTTTTTTGATCCTATAATCCATCCCCACTCCCCTAGAGTCAATACCTGATTGTGAATTGGAAAAGTATAAAATCCGGAAGCTCTCATTGTTTTTTCAATACAATAAAATGCCTTAGTCGCATAATATGGGCTACCTGATTGAGTAATAATAAGTCCATTGCTCTTGGTCTTTTTAAAGCATAAATAGTAAAACTCTTTTGTATAAAGCTTGTTCAAGTCAATATTGTTGGGGTCAGGCAAATCTATAAACACAACATCAAATATCTTATCGGTTTTCTCTAAATATCTAAAAGCATCACCGATTTTGACTGAAACCTTACCACTATTCAATGAATTTTTATTCATGTTAGTAAAAATTTCATTTTTCTTTCCCAACTTAATCATTTCTTTATCTAAATCAACAATAGTTATATTCTCAATTTCAGGATATTTCAACAACTCTCTAATCAAACATCCATCTCCTCCTCCCAAAACCAAAATCTCTTTCTTTGAACCCGCCAAGCCCAATATAGAATGAGCCATTGGTTCGTGATATAAAAACTCATCAAATGTAGAAAGTTGCTGATTGCCATTGATATATAGAGAATAATATCCAAGCCACTTTGTCAATACGATTTTTTGATATTTGGTTTGTTTCTCAAAGACTATTTTATCCTTATATTTTTTTTGCTCACCATATCGTATTACCGGTTTGGCAAAGACCATTCCAAGTAATAATACAACTCCAATAATAGCATATAATATTGCTAAAGTCTTTCTCCATTTTGGATTAACAAATTCCTTCATCACCACAAACAACCAAAATGAAACTATAAAATTTAACATCCCCAAAGCAAAAGGGGTATAAGTTAAACCCAAATAAGGTAATCCTATGAAAGCAAAAAACAATCCTCCGATCAAAGATCCGTAATAATCTTTTTCCAAAATATTTGAAATATTGGTTTTTAATACTTCAAATTCATCATTTATTCTAGTAGCAAAGGGTATTTCCAACCCAATTAGTAAACCTATAAAAATAGACATTAAGTAAATAATAATCCAAGAGTTATCTGTATAACCAAATATCACATAAGATACGACAGCAACAAAAGAAACACAAACAGACAGGATTAATTCGGTTATAATAAAGTATTCGATTATATATTTTTCAAACGATTTGCTCAATCTGCTACCCAAACCCATTGAAAACAGCATAATTGAAACAATCAAAGTAAATTGTAAAATAGCATTTCCAATGAAATAAGATGCTAAAGTAGATAATATATACTCAGCTACAATACCACTAATACCTGTCGCAAACAATCCAATTTTCAAAACTCTCGAATAGTGCTTGTTTTTATCCAATTTCACATTGATTTTTTTTATTCAAGTAGAACAAAAATATTATTTTCCAAATCCACCAGACCTTCCTCTTGTTCTTGAAGAACCTCCAAATCTCGATGAACTTCTTGTGACTTTTCGTTTAGAATAGGTTTTGCCCCATGTACTACTTGTAGCTCTCCTTTTGTAAAAATTTGATCTTTTTACCTTATTGTATTGACTTTTGGTTCCGTAAATATTATTACCCATTCCATAGTAGGGAGTTCTCCCTCTAGCCGAATTTGCATAGTTATTGTAGACACGCATAGGAGTAGGTCGTGAAAACATCCAATACATCAAAAAAAAACTTGAACTATTCCTATAGACCCAATGCCGTTTTTGATGATTGGTTGAAGTAGAATCTATTTGCCAATCACCGTATTTTTTATTACCTACAGCCCAATCAAAACCAACAGGTTTTGCTATAGCGCTAAATTTGCCATCATGATTTGATACTATCTCCATCCCCAAATCATTTTCGTGCTTCATGAAAAATTCTTCACTTACATTCTGCCAATCTGTAGAATCAACATCCAAACGCTCTTGCTTTGGCTTTAGAATAACATATTTGTGTCTGTAAATAATATTTTTTTCGTCTTCTGTAACATCCATATCATTTAATACAATGGAAAAATCTTGTCCTTTAAGTTCTGAAATTATTTTCTGAGTAGGCTCATTTAATACTTTTAAAGGTTGTTTTTCTGAACTGCAACCCAATAAAATAATAATTGCAAGTAAAGAAAAGAATAGGAATATTGTATTTTTAGTTTTCATGTCACTTGATTTATAATTAAATATTATTTAGTTTTTCTTATTTTTTTTATCGATTTAGGTGAAATTTCTTCACCTGAAAAAAATTCTAATGAGCCATCTTCCCACTGCTCCACAGCAACAAAAAACTCGCCATCAACAAAAGTGAAACAAGTCAGTTTTTCCGATTCATGGTTGGTAATATTATTATAGATTCCCTCTTCAATACTGTCCAGAATATAACTTTGATTTTTGTAATCCAATTCGCCCAATATGTCTTCTCCTTCAAAATCACTTTCTGTCAGTTCAGGACTTATGTCTTTTTTGTCTACTTCAACACTAAAATTGCAAATTATCTCTCCATCATCCTTTTCTACTTCCAAATAAGCTTCTTTGCCATAACCATTAAGTTTATATTCTGTAGTTCGTTCATCAACTCCCCATTTATAGTTATGTATTTCGACCACCTCCCAAACGACATTGTTGTAATCAAAAAAATAACCTCTACCTAATTCAAACAGCGAAAACTTTTCTTTTCCAAATAATTTTCCAAACATGATTTATACATTTACTTTTGTGATGGTTCTGACCGAACCTCTGGTGATTTTTTTAATTTTTACCTCAGCTGCCTTTAATTTGCTGCTTAAGTAATTTATCCCTTCTTGCACCTCATACTTTTGATAAGTAAAAAAATCTAGTGCTACATAATTGTACTCCGGCCAAGTATGAATCGAAATATGACTTTCTTTAATCACAACAACTCCACTTACTCCGATAGGTGAAAAATGATGAATAGTACTATTTACGACAGTCAGACCAATAATCTCTGTTACTTCCAAAAGCAGCTTCTCAACTAATACTTTATCATTAATTAATACCGCCGGACAACCGTATAGCTCTACAAGAGTTTGGTTACCTAAATATGAATTTGGCTCTTCGTTTGGCATTTAACACTTTTAATATCAGTCAAAGTTATAAAATTAATAATTTTAATAGTAATTTGAACTGATATTTTTTTACTTCTCTTTCATTTTTTCAAAATAGATTTTTGCTTCCTTGTTCTTACTATAATCTGAGGCTTGCAAATTTCTTGTTTTCTCATGATTTTTTTTCATTCAAAATGATTCTATCTGTGTAGTTACATATCGATTATTTCTGACCAATGCATTATTTTAAAATCACTAAAATCTTTTAATTGATGTCTACAACTAAATCCTGAAGCCAAGATTGTACTGCCTTTTGGAATATTATCAAGATCCGGTTTAAGTTCTGTATCAAATATTTTTTTTGAAAGATCGTAATGCTCTTTTTCAAAACCAAAAGCACCGGCCATACCACAGCATCCTACATCCAATATTTCATAAGAGCCTTCTGTATTTTTAAATATATTTTCAAGATGTTCCATTCCCTCCAAGGCTTTTTGATGACAATGTCCGTGTAATATATGATTATTGAGCTTTGACTTGAATTTTTCTTTAATATAGCCTTTATTTATTTGTTCTGATAAAAATCTTTCGATAGATATTACACTACTTTTTAGCATTTTTGATTTAAATTCATCATCAATTAAATCCGGTAAAT
The DNA here is from genome assembly GCA_026986005.1 of Saprospiraceae bacterium. Taxonomy (GTDB): domain Bacteria; phylum Bacteroidota; class Bacteroidia; order Chitinophagales; family Saprospiraceae; genus JADJGA01. The sequence continues at coordinate 11,872 of JALSPK010000141.1, read as the reverse complement.
CTTCTATTAGGGCTGAATAGGAACCGGGTTCTATTACAATAATAGGTATTTCTTTTTCTATATACGGCGTGAATATTTTAATAATTTTATTGCTATATTTTTTTGCTTTTCTAAGAAACCCATTTGAAATAAGTGGTCTTTTACTACCCCCTGTATCCACTAGTTTTACTTGAAAATCAAGTTTATTTAGAATATTTATAACTGCTATTCCTATTTCCGGTTCATGATAATTGGTATAAGTATCTGCAAATAACACTACTTCAGCACCTGTTGCAGTAGAATTAAATTTGTTTTTATACCATTTTTTTAAAGAGTATTTAGCATAAAAAGGTAAAATTCTGCGAGCATCAATTTTAGCAATCTTTTCAAGAGTTATTCTAAAAATTTTTGTTTTGATGATGCTATTAATAATATTAGCAAAAACTCCGGAAAAAGTTTTTGACATAGTATCACTCATTATGATAAAAAATTCTCTTATTCCGTATCCTCTTTTATCATAATGCTTTTGTAAAATTTCACTTTTTAATTTTGCTACATCAACATTACTAGGGCATTCTGTTTTACAGGATTTGCAAGAAACACATAGTTCAAGAGCTTCCCAAAGTTCATTGTTGGTTAAATCTCCTTCTCCTAATTCTCCTGAAATGGTTAATCTTAAGGCATTGGCTCTTCCCCTTGTTGAGTTTTTTTCATCTAAAGTTGCTTTATATGTAGGACACATAACACCTCCGCTTACTCTGTGACAAACACCCACGCCGTTACACATATTTATAAGTGTAGAGAAACCTTCTTCTTTTCTGTAGTGATACAAGGTATCAACATATTTTTCTTTATAGCTATCGCCATATCTTAGGTTTTTATCTATTGGAAACGGGTCAACAATTTTTCCGGGATTCATAAGACCCTCCGGATCAAAGGCAGTTTTTAATTTTTTGAAATCATTATATATTTTTTCACCGTAAAATTTTGGAATACCATAACTTCTTGAAATTCCGTCACCATGTTCTCCTGACCATGATCCCTTATATTGTATTACTTTATCGAGAGCATATTCTGAAATATTTTTCATTTTTTCAATATCGGTTTGGGATTTTAGATTCAAAACCGGTCTTATATGAAGAACCCCTACACTAGCGTGAGCATAAAGAATAACTTTAGTGTTAATATTATTACAAAACGATAATATTTCATCGACATATTTTGGAAGATGAGGTATGGGAATGCAAAGGTCTTCTATGAAAGGAATAGCCTTTTCATCGGTTTTTACACTAAGAAGAAGTCCTAGACCTTGTTTTCTAACTTCCCAAACATTATTAAATGTTTCATCGTCCATTGTATAAAACGGATAGGCATATCCCCTATTTATTTTCTTGAGATTATTTAATAATTTTTCGTGTTTATTTTTTAGTTCGTCATAATTTTCGCCAAAAAATTCAACAATTAATAATGCTCCTGGACTGCCTTGTATAAAATTAGATATAGGCTTTGTAGAAGGATTGTTTTTTGCAATATTGATAACATTATCATCCAATAATTCAATGGCTGAAGGACTGTGTTTTAATATATAGCTAACAGTCGAAATGGCTTCAAGCCTGTCTTTGAAGTGAACTACAGTGATAGAACGTTTTGTAGGTAAGTTAATAAGATTTAATTTTAATTCCAGAATAGTAGCCAATGTTCCTTCGCTTCCACTGATAAGTTTTGCCATATTCCACGGTTTATTATCGACAAATTCATCTAGGCTGTATCCCGTAACCCTACGCATAACTTTAGGATAGCGATTTAATATTTCTTGTTCATCTTCTTCTATTATTTCAATCAAAGTCTTGTAAATTTTTCCTTCGATGTTATCTTTTTTAGATTTGAGTAAGGCAATATTTCTATCTGTTTCGCCAAAAGAAACAACTTCACCATTTGCTAATGCCACTTTTACTTCAAGTATATGGTCAATAGCTTTACCAAAAACCAAACTTCTTGAACCGGAAGAATTATTAGCGACGACACCGCCAATATTTGCGCGGTTAATAGTAGCTTCATCGGGAGCATAAAGCAAGTCAAAAGGTTTTAAATAAGTATTTAGTTCACTATGTACAAGACCGGGTTGAACCCTTATCCATTTTTCTTTTTCATTAAATTCAAGTATCTTGTTCATATATTTTGAAAAGTCCATTACAATAGATTCACCTACAGTTTGTCCTGCTAAACTGGTTCCACCTCCCCTCGGTAAAAGACTAATTTTATTATTATAGGCTGTTTTAATTGTTGTCAGAACATCCTGTTCGTCTAGTGGTAAAACCACGAGTTTTGGCTTTATTTTATATATACTTGCATCAGTCGAATAAATACCGAGATTTAGTTCATCAGAATATACATCTCCTCTGATATTTTGCTTTAGATATTTAATAACTTTTTGCATAATGTTGACGTGGTTTATTTATAAAAAAAGGCAAGTTACTAATAAATATTTTGTAGTTAAATAAGAAATATATTTTTGTTGGCTAATTTAAATTAATTTTGACTATAAAGAAGATATTTGCGATGGCTTTGGGATAAGTTATAAACCGGAAACTCCCAAAAAAAAGATTTAGCATTCTCATAACAGTATATCTTTTAGGAATAGAATTAAGTTCCGAAAAGCACTATATTATCGGGGTTGAATCGGTGAAAAAATAAGTTATAACAGAAAACTCAAAGTCAAGAAAATCGTTCTGAGTTTCTATACTTTTTTAACGATATTATCCTTTAGTTGGTATTTTTCTTTACTTTCAGGACAAGTAGCAAACCCATTTTCATCAAAAATTAATCTGTGACCATATTCACTCATCCACCCTATTTGTTTTGCAGGATTACCTACTACTAAAGCATAGGCAGGAATAGTTTTAGTAACAACAGAACCAGCGCCAATAAATGCATATTTTCCAATATCGTGACCGCAAACTATCGTTGCATTTGCACCGATACTAGCACCTTTTTCAACAGTAGTCTTTGAGTATTGTCCTCTTCTGTTTACACCACTTCTTGGGTTTGTTACGTTGGTGAATACCATAGATGGTCCGAGAAAGACATCGTCTTCACAAATCACTCCGGTATAAATTGATATATTGTTTTGAACTTTAACATTGTTACCGAGTACGACATCAGAAGCAACAAAAACATTTTGGCCTAGATTACATTTTTTTCCTAATTTTGCATTAGACATAATATGGCAAAAATGCCAGATACTTGACCCTTCACCTATTATAGCCCCTTCATCAATTATTGCAGTTTCGTGTGCAAAGTATTTTTTATTTTTATTCATAATTTTTATTTTTTACAATAAACTTTTAAATCTTGGTCTTTTTGGAGTGATATCACCCAACCTTTCTTTCTTTTTATCTTCGTATGCAGAAAAGTTGCCTTCAAAAAACACTTGTTTTCCCTCATCTTCAAATGCAAGAATATGAGTTGCCAATCTATCAATAAACCATCTATCGTGAGAAACAATAAGTGCACAACCGGCAAAATTTTCTATAGCTTCTTCTAATGCCCTAAGGGTATTTACATCAATATCATTGGTGGGCTCATCAAGCAATATAACATTAGCACCTTGTTTTAAAGTCATCGCCAGATGCAACCTGTTTCTTTCCCCCCCTGATAAAACTCCTATTTTCTTTTGTTGATCAGCTCCATTGAAGTTAAATCTACTCAAGTAAGCTCTTGCATTTATTTCTTTATTGCCTATAACAATAAATTCGCTACCCTGACTTATTACTTCATAAACTGTTTTTTCAGGCAAAAGATCTTTGTGGGATTGGTCTACATAAGCAAGTTGAACAGTTTCGCCTATTCTAATACTGCCCTTATCAGCAGTTTCTTCTCCCATTATCATTCTGAAAAGAGTTGATTTTCCAACTCCATTAGGTCCAATAATACCAACAATAGCATTTTTTGGAACATTGAAAGAAAGGTTTTCGATTAGAAGTTTGTCTTCAAAGCCCTTATTTACACTATCAAGTTCTATTACTACATCACCTAATCTTGCTCCCGGTGGTATGTATAATTCAAGTTTTGCTTCTTTTTCTTTGACTTCTGCATTGCTCATGGTCTCGTATGCATTCAATCTGGCTTTACCTTTAGCTTGTTTTGCTTTAGGAGCCATTCTAGTCCATTCCAATTCTCTTTTTAGTATTTTTTGCCTTTTGGATTCAGCTTTTTCTTCATTTGCTAATCTATTTGCTTTTTGTTCAAGCCAAGAGCTGTAATTACCTTCCCAGGGTATGCCTTCTCCTCTATCCAATTCAAGAATCCAACCTGCAACGTTATCTAGAAAATATCTATCATGAGTTACAGCTATTACCGTACCGGGAAATGATTTTAAAAACTGTTCTAACCAATGTACACTTTCCGCATCTAAGTGATTGGTAGGTTCATCTAGAAGCAAAATATCAGGTTTACTCAATAAAAGTCTTGCTAGGGCGACCCTTCTTCTTTCACCTCCTGACAAAACAGATACTTTTGCATCATCCGGAGGGCAACGCAATGCATCCATTGCGAGTTCAAGTGTGTGATCCAATTCCCAAGCATTAAAGTGATCCATTTTTTCCAATAATTCTCCTTGTTCTTCAATGATTTTCATCATTTCATCATCACTCATTGGTTCAGCAAGTTTAGCAGATATTGCTTCATACTCGTTGACCACATCCACGATATGTTGTACCCCTTCTTGTACAATTTCTTTTACAGTTTTACTTTCATCTAGTTTTGGTTCTTGTTCAAGATAACCGATTTTATATTCTTTGTCAAATGTTACTTTACCTTGAAAATCGTCGTCTAAACCCGCTATAATTTTAAGTAAACTTGTTTTACCGGAGCCATTTAGTCCCAGAACTCCAATTTTTGCACCATAAAAAAAAGATAACCAAATATTTTTTAATACTTGTTTATTTGGCGGAAAGATTTTAGATACACCTTCCATTGCAAAAATTACTTTATTGTCTGCCATATTTTACTTTTTTTTGCAAAAGTAATCAAAAAAATGAGATATTACTTCTATAAATATTCATCCATGGATTTTATTTTCATATCATCAATGCCTAATGTGGTAAAAGCCGTAATAAATGCACTTGCCAATCTGGCATTTGTTAACAAAGGAATGTTTAAATCAATGGCGGTTCTTCGTATTGTGTAATCATTGTTCAGTTCATTTTTTGAAAGGTTTTTAGGAATATTAATAACAAAGTCTACTTTATTTTCTTTCAAAAGATTAATGCTGTTAATACCTGATTTATCATCAGGCCACGTTGCAGTTGTCGCTTTTATATTGTGCTTTTTTAGAAAATCAACAGAACCCTTTGTTCCATATAAATCTAAACCAAATTCCTTCATCATCTTACAAGATTTTAATAATTCAACTTTAGATTTTATATCCCCACTTGAAATTAAAACACCTTTTGTTGGGATTTTGTATCCCACAGAAAGCATTGCTTTAAGAATTGCTTCATAATAATCATCACCTATACAACCTACTTCACCGGTTGAAGACATATCAACACCGAGTACCGGATCAGCCTTACTTAATCTTGAAAAAGAAAATTGAGATGCTTTTATTCCAATATGATCAATATCAAATATTGATTTATTTGGCTTATCCACATTTTGTCCTAGCATTATTTTTGTAGCCGCTGCTATAAAGTTTTCATTCAAAACCTTAGAAACAAAAGGAAAGCTTCGAGATGCTCTAAGATTGCACTCAATAACTTTTATCTTGTTATCCTTAGCAAGAAATTGTATATTGAATGGTCCGGAAATATTTAACTCCTCAGCTATTTGTTTTGATATTTTTTTTATCCTTCTAATCGTCTCAAAATATACTTTTTGAGGAGGAAAGACAAGTGTTGCATCACCGGAATGGACTCCAGCAAATTCGATGTGTTCAGAAATTGCATACAATTTCACTTCACCTTTGTCAGCAACAGCATCAAACTCTATTTCTTTTGCATATTCAATAAACTCAGATACTACAACCGGATGTTTTTTTGATACCTTAGTTGCTAAATTAAGAAAATGTTCAAGTTCATCTTTGTTTGAAACAACATTCATTGCTGCTCCGGACAAAACATAAGAAGGTCTTATAAGTAAGGGAAAACCTACTTTTTCAACAAATCTATTTATATACTCGTAACTAGTTAACTCTCTCCATTCCGGTTGATCTATTTCTAATTTATCAAGCATTGAAGAAAATTTATTTCTATCTTCTGCTCTATCAATTGATTTAGGGGAAGTACCTAAAATATTTACCCCTTCATCGTATAATCTATTGGCGAGATTATTAGGTATTTGACCACCAACAGATACAATTACGCCCATAGATTTTTCAAAGTCATTAATATCCAAAACTCTCTCAAATGTAAGTTCGTCAAAGTATAGTCTATCACAAATATCATAGTCAGTGCTTACTGTTTCAGGATTGTAATTAATCATGATTGAACGATACCCTTCGTTTTTTATCGTTGTAAGCGCATTAACACTACTCCAATCAAATTCAACACTGCTACCTATTCTATACGCTCCTGATCCCAATACAATAATTGATTTATCATCATTTTCAAACTCCAAATCAGATGAAGTTCCGTGGTATGTAAGATACAAATAATTGGTGCTAGCAGGGTATTCTGCAGCCAAAGTATCAATTTGTTTTACTACTGGAATTACACCTATTTTTTTTCTGTAATTTCTAACTTTAAGTAAATCAATTTCTATGTTATCGTCCTTACTTTTCAAAACGGTTCTTGCGATTTGAAAGTCAGAGAATCCTGCTTTTTTAGTCGTATAAAGTAACTCATTATCCAGATCTGATAGTGAGCTTTTTTCTTGCAAGAGTTGTTCAATTTCTAAGATATTATAAAGTTTATCCAAAAACCAAATGTCTATGCCTGTTAATTTATTTAATTCTTTGACACTTATTCCCTGTTTTAAGGCGTTGGCAATAAAAAATATTCGTTTATCTGTAGGCTGAGTTAGAGCTTTTTTAATGTCGCCAACAATTAATTCCTTGTTTGCCGTAAATCCATGCATTCCCTGACCAATCATCCTCAACCCTTTTTGGATAACCTCTTCAAAACTTCTGCCAATAGCCATTATTTCTCCAACACTTTTCATTGAAGAACCTATTTCACTAGAGACTCCATTGAATTTTCCAAGATCCCATCGGGGTATTTTACATACTATATAATCCAAGGCTGGTTCAAAAAAAGCAGTTGTTGTTTTAGTAACAGAGTTTTTTAATTGATGTAATCCATATCCTAAACCTAGTTTGGCAGCGACAAAAGCTAGAGGGTATCCTGTTGCTTTTGATGCAAGAGCAGAAGATCGTGATAGCCTCGCGTTTACTTCAATGACTCTATAATCTTCTGAATTTGGATCAAGTGCATACTGTACATTGCATTCACCAACTATACCGATATTTCTTATTATTTTTATAGCGAGTTCCCTTAGTTTATGATATTCTGAATTGCTCAATGTTTGAGATGGTGCAACTACAATGCTCTCGCCTGTGTGTATACCCAAAGGGTCAAAGTTTTCCATATTACAAACAGTAATACAATTGTCAAAACGGTCTCTAACAACTTCATATTCTACTTCTTTCCATCCTTTTAATGATTCTTCTACAAGAACCTGCGATGAAAACGAAAATGCATTTTCGGCAAGTTTTAATAATTCATTATCATTATTGCAAAATCCACTTCCTTGTCCACCAAGTGTGTATGCAGCCCGAAGAATGACAGGATATCCAATATTATGGGCAGCGTTTAATGCTTCTTTAAGATTGTTTGTTGCTAAAGATTTTGGAGTTTTAACATCTATTGATTTTAATCTGTCAGCAAATAATTTGCGATCTTCTGTTTCTTTTATCGCCTCAATCGATGTTCCTAAAACATCAACATTATAAGTATCAAAGACACCAAGATCATTCAATTCAATACCACAATTTAAAGCGGTTTGACCACCAAAAGAAAGTAGTATACCTTCCGGCCTCTCTTTTTCAATTACTTTAGTAACAAAATCTGCAGTAATGGGAAGAAAATATATTTTATCAGCATAATTTTCAGAAGTTTGAACGGTTGCGATATTTGGATTAATCAGAATTGTAAATATCCCCTCTTGTTTTAGAGCCTTTAAGGCTTGTGTACCTGAATAATCAAATTCTCCTGCTTCACCTATTTTTAATGCTCCTGAACCTAGTATTAAAACTTTTTTTATCCTATTTATTTTTGAAGTCATTTTTGTTGAGTATTTTGTTTGTTTTTACCAAGGAAATAAAATCATCAAAAAGAAATTCTGTATCTGTTGGTCCACCATAAGCTTCCGGATGAAATTGAGTGGAAAAAAATGGTTTTGATTTGTGTTTGAACCCCTCATTGGAGTTATCATTTAGGTTGATGAAGTTGGGTATCCAATCCCCTTGTAATGATTCGTTATCTACGGCATAACCATGGTTTTGAGATGTAATATATGCCCGATTTGTATTTACTTCCAGTACCGGTTGATTGTGACTTCTATGTCCGTATTTTAGTTTGTATGTTTTTGCTCCGGAGGCTAAAGCCATTAATTGATTGCCTAAACAAATACCAAATATCGGAGTTTTATCTTCAAATGCTATTTTTAGATTTTCAATTGTAGTAAGGCATTGAACGGGATCTCCGGGACCATTGGAAATAAACAAACCGTCATAATCATCTTTGGTAAAATCGTAATCCCAAGGGACTCTGATTACTGTTGTATTTCTGTCTAAAAGATTTCTTATTATATTATTTTTTACACCACAATCGACTAACATTATCTTTATATCACCATTACCATAAACCTGTTTATCATTAACACTTACCTGATCGACAAGATTTTCTTTATTTGGGTTATAAAATGGAATGTCATTCTCTTCAATGATTATTTTTCCAAGCATTGACCCTTTTTCACGGATAATTTTTGTCAATTCCCTAGTGTCAATACCAAATATACCCGGTACTTTGTTATCAATCATCCAGTCATTTAAGCTTTTTCTTGCATTCCAGTGACTGTATTCTTTTGAATATTCAGAAATAACGAAACCGGTAATTTGTATTTTGTTGGATTCATAAAAACGAAGTATATTGTCTTTTTCACTACTATCAGGAACACCATAATTGCCAATCAATGGATATGTTGCTACAAGAATCTGACCTTTGTAAGAAGGATCTGTTAAACTTTCCGGATAACCGGTCATTGCTGTATTAAAGACGACTTCGCCTGCTTTTGAATGTTCATGTCCAAAACTTTTACCATTAAAAATAGTGCCATCTTCAAGAATTAATTTAGCATTTTTATTCATCTTTTATTTTTATAACTATTTTAATGTAATATTCAGATTGTTCCACATTATCTCACCACTAATGGTAAAATCAATATCTATCATAAAAAATCCATCTTCTAATTGCATTGGTATATCGTAGTTTAGTATTATTAAAGAATTCTTGTATTTTAAATTTTGCAATTCTTTGTTTGAATTCATGAATGCATTTTTTATCTTGGCATTTAATGTTTTTTCCAAACTATCCATTATCTTTTTCTGTATTGTTTTATGAAAAAGTTTTATAATTAAACTAGAACCAAAACCATCAAGTTTTATATCTACAAATCTTTGTCGAAGATTCAGGTATTTAGCTTTATTATCCCAAATTGGACGTGTTTTTATCAATAATTTACCTGCTTTATCTCCTGTAAAGTTAATATTTGCTCCCACCTTATCTGTGTCAAAAACAATATTAAGCTTTTTTATTTTAATATTGTTTCCTTTTATATTAAATATTCTAATAGATGAATCTTGAGTTGCATAAAAATCATCTACTAAATCTTGTGCCTCCCTTTCATTCAAAGATAGTGTAATTACTGCTTTTTGTTTAAATTTGTCATAGTAATCCCAACTGAATTTAGGGTAAACGGTATCATTTATGTTCAAATCATCTAAGTGGATAATATCATTATTAAATTTTATACCCAACGCTCCTTTAATTGTATTTTCATTTGTAACAAAGGGAGAAAGACTAATTATATTAGGAATTATTTTTAATCCAAAATTACTTAGACTATCAAACTTAAAAGGAGAAGAAAAATGATTTGATATTGAATCAATAGGTTCTCTTAATAAATCACTTTTAGCTATAGTTGAGTCTATTTGATTCATCCAATCCGATTGTTTGTAGTCTATATACTGTTCAATAATATCAGGAGCATTAAAATTAATACCTATTAGTTTTATTTCAGGCTTCCGTATCCAATTGTATTCTACTAGAGACGTTTTAGTCTTTAATCTCCAGTCTTCATCAATGTCAATTTGAGAATAAATATCCAATTCTATTTCACCATTACCGGAGGCGATAGACAAAGCCCCTATTGTTTTATCCAGTTCAATGTTTACAGAAATAACTAGATTTATATTTTTACCGTCAAGGTATATTTTTGATATACTTCCTTTGGTTATTTTTATACTAACCGGTAAATCACTATCTTTTTCTAGTAAAGTATCGGGTAATAATGAATCTATTAAGCCAATTAATTCATCAGATTTAAATTCAAAAGGTATTTTTAATATACTTTCTCTATTCATTTTATTATATGGAGTTACGGATTGTTTTCTTGTTGATCTGCACGAATAGAAGAGCAACATTAGCACAACCCAGCTTAAAATGTATTTTGACATTAATTATTTATTGAATACATAATGTGCCAAAAGTACGAAAGAAATATTAAAGTACGAAGGTACAGATTTAAAAAAGAACTAAAAACTTTTTTAAATTCAGAACAACTGACCGAATACTAACAAAATATTTAAGAATGAACTCTTTTTTGATAGAATTGAAAATTGAAAATACAAAACCGGCTTTGAAGTCATGCTAGCACATGCTTTCAATTCCTGACTTGCATCATAAATAGCAAAAAAATAAAAAGTACGTGTTTATTTTGTGAAAACTGTATATGCGAATGTCTTAAAAAAACAGACTATCGTTTTTTTATATCTTTAATATCTATTTGGGGTAATTGTCCCCAACAATTAAAGCCATGATTTCCTGTCAAATTGTATTTTAATAGTATCTCCAAACTATCAAACCTAAATATAGAATCAATTAGCGTTTTTGGTTCATAGAGTGTATCTTGAACGATAACCACCCATCCACATCCATCTACTGAAGGAGAACCATCATTTTTAACAATAGCTTCTTTCCATTGTGAATTTTCTTGTGTTTCTTTGGTACAAGAAAATGATAAAGTAGAGATCAATACAATAAAAATTATTTGAAGGAAATAATATTTTGAATTTTTCATACAGCAATAAATTTAGTTTAAGATTTTTGCGTCTTTATAGACAGACACTATGTAGACGAATACAACAACCAAAAGGTTGGTTAATTCGTCCAATTTTATAGAAAAAGGACTGTCCGATTATCGAACAGTCCTTAATATTATAAATTCAAATTTCTATTAAACCTATAGTGATTTTGCTGCTTCAAGTTGATTCCACTTCTTCTCCAAATCTTGTGTAGCCAAATCAAGAAGCAATTTACCTCTTTCAGGATCTTGCTTAGCAACTCTATTAAACCTGCCTTCCAAGTACATGAAATCTTCAAGTGGTCTTGAAGGGGGCTTACTATCAAGTTTAAATCTCTTGCCCTGTGCATTGCGAGGATTAAATCTGTATAATGGCCAATATCCGGTTTCTATTGCTGCTTTTTGATGTGTTGCTGCATCTCCCATATCGTACCCATGTTCGATACAGTGTGAGTAAGCAATAATAATTGATACGCCATCAAATGCTTCTGCTTCTCTTATCGCTTTAAGTGTTTGAGCATCCTTAGCTCCCATT
>JALSPK010000140.1 GCA_026986005.1 Saprospiraceae bacterium | reverse complement strand
AGAGCAGATTTAACCAATGGATGTACTTCTGTATCAGAATTATACCAATTAATCAAATTTCGCATTGCATCTTCTGTTTCAAATCCCGCATTTGTTGTTTGAAAAATAATTTGCTTTGTTCCGTCGGATAGAGTAGCTTCAACAGCATTTGAGTGTTTTTTATAATCTCCTTTATGCCATTTATCTTTATCACTATGTTTCAATAATAGATTATGCAGATTTTTGATATTACTTTCCGTTATTTCGATTTCTGTGTAATTTTCTGCAATTAACTCTAAAACTTCAAAATATCCAATAACTTCTTGTGCGTCTCTATCTTCTATTTTTGTAATTTCAAGATTATCTAATAAAGCTTTTATCTCCTCGTTACTCATTTTTGAGCCTTCTATCCTTGTTGATGCTCCAACACTTCGGACTGTTGCAATATTTTTAAGTTGTTTTAAACTTTGTCCTTCTCGTTTTTCAATAATTGACCAAGAAGCATCAAATCTGTCTATTTTACTAACAGTTCGCAGTAAATTCCAGTCTAAATTTAATTTGAATATGTAAACTTTATCAATCATACCGCAAATTTACTAAATATAATTGAATTATGATACGATATGATACGAAAATATTCGATTGTGATACGATTTTTCTAATACTGCTCAACATCAGTTCGTCTAAAAACATATAATTATAATGCTAATTTACGGGAAATATTGATATTTCCAAAAATATATTGAAACATCGATGAATTTTCAAAAAATTGCTTAAATGTTTTTAAAATTTGTTTTTGGGGTGCAAAACAGCTTTTTGGGACTAAAATACAGGTAATTAAACGATTTATTAGTTTACCCAAGTATTTTATTAACTTTTCAATACCGATGATATTCATTATTCGTTTAAGATTGTATGCAATAAACATAAAACCTACATCAGCATTAGCACGTTGCATTGTTTTCTTTGTTAGTACCCCATTGTCGCTTTATAGTTCCAAACGGATGTTCTACAATTGCTGGTCTTCTTTTATAAATATCGGGATTGTTTTCAAGATTATTTTTATCAATTATTTCATCAAGATAAGAAGGGAATAAAACCTCTTGATTTCTATTAACTTCTTTAATGTATTTCATACAATAAAGATACTGAAAATTAACGAAATAAACAAATTTTTTTAACAAAATTCGGGGTAAGTTTTTAGACAGTCTGACGGGTTAAATATGGTGCGTTTGGCATTTCAAAGCACTTAATTTTTCCTTTAGCACTATGTTTCTTTATTGCTATCATATTTATTATTAGCGCTATCTGCCAAATGCACTATATTTTTTGTTGTGTGTAGGTTTTTCCTATTCTCCAAAATTTATTACAATCAGCTCCAATATTTGTATTATCAAATCCAGACTTTAATCTTTTACAGAAATAAGGCATTTCATTCAAATAACTATTATTATATGTAAAGAATCTACAGACAAAACAATTCTTAACATCAATACCATTATTAGAAGCTTCTTCAACCAGTTCTATAAAGACGTAGCCACCAAATCTTTCAGATTCGTTATTATCATAGAAAAGGATTTTATTATAAACATACATTTTGTCATTAAGAATCTTTTGAATATTTTTTGCTTTAACTAATCTTTTGATAGCTTTCTTATTTTTAAGAACTGAAAACACTTCAAATTCTTTATCGCATTGATTTAATGGTTTCCTAATATCTGTCGTTTTGGTTTTGAAATTATAAAAGTTTATATTCTCATTTTCTATATTTAATGATTTTTCTTTAATAATTTTAATATCTTTTTCATCATTAAGTTTTATTTCTACAATTCTAATGCCACTTTCTTGTTTTTCAATTTCGCATGTGTGTGTGACAGCTATTTCAATAAAAATCTTATCATTTATTTCTTTTTTAGAAGATTCTAAAAGAATATCAGCTATAAAACCGTCATAACTCTTTTCTATATTTACCAAATCATATCTCGTTGTTAAATCAAACTTATTCACTTGGATTCCTAATTCACAAGTTTTTTTTATTGCATTATTTGATTCACAAGTAGAACATATATAACTTGTTTCATATTCAACATAGTATGGAATGTTTTTTTCGACACATTGATTATAAGTCTGGTAAAAAATAAGTTTCCCAAGTTTATGAAGATAAGTTTCAAAATTACAATCCAAGACAGCTTTATGTGCAAAATGGTGAGCTTTAATTTTTCCTTTTTTAGCAATTAATTCTTTTCCACAGTTAATACAAGTATAATATTCATTGTTTCTTTTATTAACTTCAGAAATATGTATTAATTTACCTAGATTATTAAAAGCAAATAAATTTTTCATTTTAATGTTTGCTAATTTTTAACTTACACACAACGGCAGTTGGTAAAATTAGCACAAAATATTAAAAATTAGAAACAAAATCTTTAAAATCCGGTAAAATTTGGTAAATAGATGCCGACATAGGCATTTTTATTTGGAAATTAATAGAAATTCATAAAATCTTCTTTCCTTCCAAGGTATAGCAACATATAGCGACAAAAATAGTAAGTAAAAAGATCAATACCGAAGCAGGGAAATGCGGGATACGGCTCTCCCTATCTTTTTGTGAAATGTAATGTATCAAGAATATAAGGGAGTCAGTAGCAGGGCAAAATGAGATATATCTCACATCAATACAAAACACTAATTTCACCGGTTTCTCCTTGAATGTCTTTTGCTTTGATTGCGATGGTTAATTTTTTATTATCTTTATCGTACTTTTTATTTAAAACACTAATATCTGAGTTGTTCAACTTTATGGTTTTTGGTTCAGATATACCCATAATAATTACATCTTGCGTACCATACGTTCTTAGCTTTATTATATAATTGTTTTCTTTTTTATCCAAACTATAGATATTGTTTGTTCCACTATGATTGACATAAACTTCGGGTAAATTCATACTTATTTTGTATTGTAAAACATATTTTTTTTGTTTCAACTGAGGTAAATAAATAAACCCATAACCACTTTGCTCAAACAATACTCTAATCTCAATATCATCTAATTTCACCGATGAGATATGCTCTTTGTTATCCAATTTTATTTTCAATACCATATTGCCAAGTATATCTTTTTTATAAGCATCATCAGGCATTTGAGTATTGTCAATAAATACTTTTCCTGATGTATTTTCCCTTACTTCTGTATATTTATTGTACAACCATTGAGAATGGAATTGTTCAGTATTTTTAGCAACATATCTACCTTCTGATCTCTGCACCATATTGTAATAATCAATAAAGCTTTTTGTAACATCAGCTTGTAAAAAATCATCTTGAGCAAGCCAATTAGCCCAATGTGTTTCGATTATATCTGATTTTTGCTCTGCCAAAGGAACTGTCGGCAAAGATGCGAGTTTATACCAGGGATTTCCATAGTTTATTCTATTTACGACAATCACCCCGTTGTCAAAACCACCACCATTATCTCCTTTAGGTGGATTCAATTCTTCGATGTATGTAAAAAGCGTATTTACATACTTCAATCCTTGTTCAGACATTATTTTACCCGTGCTATAATCTCCCCCAGGATTCCAATAAAACCCGTATGCACAGGGAACAAAACTTTCGGGAAATGATTGACCGTTTTCTTCATTTATTCCATATTGAGCCAAAATATCTTTAACACATTGTATATGCTCACGCATTGACTTTTCAGGCCAGGGATGATCTTCCCAAGTACTATACCATTCTGCCCGTTTCATTTCCCCATTTACCCAATACTCATGACCGACTCCATGCAATCCTAATTCCATATAAGCTGCATGTTCTTTTACATAGTTCATAATATCTATTTGTCCATTACAGATATTTTTAGCGTTATCCCATTTTTCTCCCTTCCAAGTACTAGAAGGATGGTTTTTTAATATATTCTCTCTATCCATTTCAGCAAGAATAAACAAGCTTTGAATACGAGTTCCAACAGCTTTACCCACTGCGACTATCGGCTTATAGTCATTAACATCCATTTTTCTGTCAATACCTATACGGTATGGGCCTTGTTTGTCAATACTGCCGGTATTGTTACCGATATTCCAACCCAAATCATCTACTGCAAATGCAAATGGATGCGGAAATATTATTCTGCCTTGGGCAAAAACGGAGTTGTTTAACGCTAAAACTACTACTATTATCAATAAAAGAGTGATCTTTTTCATAATATCAATATATCGAAACTTTTAATAATAAATACTTTTTAAATTTAACTTTCAATTTTGGGGCTTTCCCGTATATTTGCCCATAATCAACATTATTGAAATAATCAAGAACTTTATATTTTTTGCTTTTATCAAGCCCTCTCAATTCTACAGTTCCATCAAATTGCTCTGCATAAAATGCATAATACAAATCATTATCTTTTTGTATCACATGTGCCTCAGGTCTATCAAATCCAATATCGTATAGTTCTCCAAGATAATTCTCTTTTGACAACATGATTTTATTGTAAAGCCCAATCCATTTTTTCCATTTCTTCTCTTTTTCAGGGGTTAAAACATATTTACCTTCTGCTTTTGGATTATCTTTTGGCCATGTAAATTTGCTTCCTAACACAGCCCCTATCCCAAAAGATGAAGCAAAATCTTCTGCGCCATCACTCAATTCTACATGATCTCCATAATAAGCTATTTTACCCAAAATCGCCTTATACACTTTGCCTTTTAACCTGATTTGCCAGCTACTTAACGGATCAGAACTTACAGCCTGATTGATATATGGCATATTGTAAAAAGACATACAACAACCACAAGGACAGTTTTCAATAACGGCATTTGGCTTTTTGCTTCGAGCTTTATCATAAACATGTTTATAAAACAGAGGCAATTGTTCACATGCTTGTTCCGGATATTTCAATTTATGTTTAGGATGATGGTCCGGAGGTACGGCATTCATGTGTTGCCCATCCATTTTCAATCCATCAAAACCCCATTTATCCATAAATAAATTTAATGTCGTGTCGGTATGAATCATAGTCTTCTTATAAACAGGGGACATATAATACGAATTCCACCAACTGATGATTCGGGGAATCCATTCTTCGGTGTACAAAATAATATCAGGATTGTCTTTTAATAACTGTACGTCCGGGTCTACAGCTAATGGAGCCCACCACAATTTAGCTTTCAACCCATAAGAATGTATCTCATCAACCAGATCTTTCATTTGTTTATCTCCCTGAGGAAATTTATTTTTATTGACCTCCCATTGTCCTTCACCGACTTGAAAACCGTCATCTAAAACAGCCCATTTAAACCCCAATTCTTTTACTTTTGGTAGTGTACCTATGATTTCATCAATAGTAAAACTGCGTTCGTATCCCCAAGCACACCATATCGGTTCATAAGCTGCATCTTCCGGTTCAGCAAATTTTAATCCCTTTGCTTTCATATAATCGGTATATTGATGCAATACATGAAAACAATCTCCATTGTGAACAGCAACAAATGTTTCCAATGTATTCAAGGTGTCTCCGGAAGCCAATTCCAATGGGTTTTTGTAATTCTTTTCAACCGATAAATTCACAATATCAGATTTGTACTCTCTCTCTACGGGAAGCGACACCAACTGAGGATAAAGTGTAGTATGTCCAACGGCAATACCGGCATCTCTACGCCAAATGTCAGTAACCGGTATCCCACCACCATAATCAGAATTATTCATCCCCATATAGTTTTGTTGATAAAAATCATCTTCCACCGGCAAGATCCAATCGGCTCTTTCACTTGTAGAGCTACCTTGAAACGACCAAGCGATACTATCTTGAGAATTAATCTTTATTTTGTAATTGTTATTAACCCATTGAGTAACTTTTACCGATCCCCCGGAATGATTGATATAGCTTACATTAAAAACAGCAAAATCCGAAAAATCTTCAAACATTTTTATTTTTAATTGCTTTTCGATTTTTGTTTCTTCATTGATACCACTAAAAATATATTCTTTCGATATTCCGAATCTATAATCAATTGCCGTCCATGATGCATATGAATTTTCTTTAAATTTAGTTACTTTATTTTTCCATACTTTAATATACTCCGAATTTTGAAATTCATTAAAATAAGGGCTTTTTGCATGTTTTGAACTAATTTTGGATTGCAAGTCTTCATTGATTTCCAATACTAAATCTCCCGTCGTAATAGTATGCGTTTGACTGCGAAGCATATTGGAAACAAAGATTAAAAATGCAATAGATAATAGTTTTTTCATCCGTTATTTTTTATCACTTTATTAATACTTATTTTATTTTCGCTATCCAATTTCACAAAAAGTATACCATAAGGAAAAGTTTCCGTTTCAATAGTATTTATTTTATTATTTAGAACACTTTTGTAAATGAGTTTACCTCTAATGTCAAAAATATTCAAAATCGTTTTTTCTCTCGACTCGACAGTGATGACCAATGGTCTATCATTTGAGATCATTGTTGGGTAAACTTCACTTTTTAATTTTTCAATTTTATTTATTGCACTATAATTTGTTCCGTAAAAACCAATCTTTTGCGTTTGCAATATATGACTGCATTCAATTGATATATTAGGGTCTTCACCGCCTGAACTTATATAAAACGTACGGTTTTCATCAGGAGCTAAACCTTTTAATGACTGTTTTGCTTCAACAAAATTGATCGCAGGATAGGCATCATAATATATAGGTGCAATACCTACATTTTTTATTACTACTATTGACGAATCTGTTTTGGTTTTTAGCGATACTATTTGAAACTTATATCCTGAAGCCAAGCTTGCATCTTTTATCCTATCCATTGATTGATATCCTGGTTGATCATTGCCAATTATATATGAAATATGAAATTTCTTAGCGGACTCCTCGTATGAAACCCCATGAGCTCCATTAGGTAAATCCAAAACATGCTCCTGATCATAATCAGTATAATAGCTAAATTCCCCTCCGGCAGGAGAGTTTATATATCTATTTTTACCAAAAAACTTCCAATTAAGCGCATTGACATAAGGATGTTCCTCCGCCATAAATGAGTCATCAAAATTGCCGAATCTTAAATCTAATAATTCAGGTTTTTCTTCCAATGGCGAATAGTGGTCATCAGCTGCATCAATTGATATTGACCATGGGATAATATTAAACACCGAATCCAAATGATAAAAGAATCTTTCTTGATATGATTTACTTGGAAAGGTCTTTCCCAATATAAAAGGTCCATCGTAAATGTGGTATTCTGCCCAAAGTCCAAAACCAACCTGGACAAAAGCAAGCCTTGGATCATTGTCATAACGATCAGCAAATTTACTATAAAAATCAAGGGTAAAGTCTTGAAGTTCCTTGTGTGACCAATCAGGAAACCAGGTCGTCTCACCCTCAGATTTTCCTTTAGTCTCGTGATAGTCCGGCAAGTTTTTGATATAATCCGGTACAGATGTATTGTACCCGACATATGTATATCTAAATCTTAAAATAGCTTGATGATTGCGTGAGGCTACATCTTCGAGTAAGTCGTCTACAACTTTCCAATTATATTCGCCTTTTTCCTTGACAACCTTATTGAACAACATATACGAATATTCAAGAGAGATCGCATCGGTATTTGTATTATCTCCTTGCCAAAAAACAATTCCTGTCATTGGCTGTACTTCATCTATCGTAGATTGTACCACAATATTTTTAAAATCCTGCGCCCTCGAAATTGTAAAATTAATAACCAGTATTGCTAAAATGTATAATGCTTTCATTTGTATATTTTTTTTCTTTTGTATTTCTATTTCTCTACCATAATGTCGTCCCTAATGGGACTTCTTTCTCTTACTTTTCTCGCTCTCTCTCTACCATAATGTCGTCCCTAATGGGACTTCTTCCCCTTACTATCCTCGCGCGCTCTACCATAATGCCGTCCCTAATGGGACTTTTTCCCCTTACTTTTCTCGCTCTATCTACCATAATGTCGTCCCTAATGGGACTTCTTTCTCTTCCTTTTCTCCCTCTCTCTCTACCATAATGTCGTCCCTAATGGGACTTCTTTCTCTTACTTTTCTCCCTCTCTCTCTACCATAATGCCGTCCCTAATGGGACTTTTATGCGGGGCAAGCTCCCTTGGGACTCTCCTTTTATTTTTTTCATCTAATTTTAGTCCCGTTAGGGACGATATTATGGTAGCAATGATTTAATTGTTTATTTGAGTCCTGTAGGGACGACATTATTAATTATATATTCTTATGTTATTCATAAAAATCAAATATGTATCTATTTTCAAATTTGATATCAAACTTTTTTAATATCTCTACATATTCTTCTCTAAATGTTTTAAATTTATGATGTTGTTCTTGATTTATTATATATTTTATTACCCCATCGCGTTGTGTCTTCGAATAAGAAAATGCACTATATCCCTGCTGCCATTCAAAATAACCATCAACAAATTTATTGCTATTTATCCATTTTGATGAATTTGCTTTAACAATTTTTATGATTTCGGATAATGATGATGTTGGATGCAATTCAAAAAATAGATGTACGTGATCACGATATCCATTTACAGCAAGAGGAAATTGATTATTATTTTTTAATATCCCTGATATATATTTAAACAAATCATCTTTAAAATGATCAAATAATAAATTTTCACGCGATTTCACAGCAAAAACAACGTGAATATTAATTTTTGTAAATGTATTTGCCATTGTTTATATTTTTTTATGTGTTTTTGCTCTCTCTCTCTACCATAATGTCGTCCCTAATGGGACTTCTTTCTCTTACTTTTCTCGCGCTATCTACCATAATGTCGTCCCTAATGGGACTTCTTCCTCTTACTATTCTCTTTCTACCATAATGCCGTCCCTTATGGGACTTTTTTCCCTTCCTTTTCTCGCGCTCTCTACCATAATGTCGTCCCTAATGGGACTTCTTTCTCTTACTTTTCTCTTTCTACCATAATGCCGTCCCTTATGGGACTTTTTTCTCTTCCTTTTCTCCCTCTCTCTACCATAATGTCGTCCCTTATGGGACTTCTTTCTCTTACTTTTCTCTTTCTACCATAATGTCGTCCCTAATGAGACTTTTTTCCCTTACTATTCTCTTTCTACCATAATGCTGTCCCTAATGGGACTTCTTCCTCTTACTATTCTCGCGCGCTCTACCATAATGTCGTCCCTAATGGGACTTTTTCCCCTTACTATCCTCGCTCTCTCTACCATAATGTCGTCCCTAATGGGACTTCTTTCTCTTACTTTTCTCGCGCGCTCTACCATAATGTCGTCCCTAATGGGACTTCTTCCTCTTACTATTCTCTTTCTACCATAATGCCGTCCCTTATGGGACTTTTATTTCTTCTTATTCTTCTTGGCTTGCAAGAATAAACATTGAAATCAATGCTATTACCATTCCAAT
>JALSPK010000139.1 GCA_026986005.1 Saprospiraceae bacterium | reverse complement strand
CTATACTGGTTCTTGAATTATATATTTCAAATTCAGGTGCGACATTGCCGGCATCTTCAATTGGTCCGTTTGGTGTAAATCCGGGCTTGTAAAAATTGAATACCGTGGGTGAATGCAATGGATGATGATCCGTTTCATCATAAAACCAATATTTATAATTCCAATAATTATTTAATGGAGATAATATCAAACCGATTGCATTGATAAACTGGGTTTTTCTTAAAATAGGTTCTCGCAATTGTCCTTGATTAGGATCGTTAATCCAGTAGCATTCACGGGCTTCCGGATGCATTAGAATAGCTTTTACAACAGCTTTCAAATCTCCTCTTACTCCATTGCCGTTATCATTAAATACAGAGGCTACCGCAGCAACATATTCAGGAGTTGGATTTGATTTCACTAATCTTTGAATTAAACGGTAACTAATAAAAGGGCCTACATTGGGATGATCAAATAAATGTTGTATTGCATCTTGAATGTCTTCCATGCCACTTTGTCCTGCAGGAACAATATATCCGTTTAAAAGATGTTTTTCTCCGGGTTCATGGTGATCTTCATACATTGTCATAAATGTATCTTTTTTTGTTGCCCAAAACCCCATTCCAAAAGAGGGTTCATCTGTCCAGTTTACCTGGGAAGAAACGTCCCCCGCCCCTAATCCGGTGAATATTTTTGCAAATTCAGCTATATCATTATTGTCATAAGTTGGAATCCTCTGGCCATTGGAATCCAAGGCTGGAGTACCGTCCAAATTGAGACTGTCCAATCCGATTGTGAATAGCTGCATTATTTCCCTTGCATAATTTTCATCGGGATATTCATTGGTAGTAGTATCCGTTTTGTCATTTTCAAAATGAGTCAAATATATTCCCATTGCCGGATGGATAGATACTTCATATAACATATCATAAAAATTTCCAAAAGCATTGCGAACTAAAATGTCATAATAATTCGCAGTGGCATTTCCATAACCCTGAAGTGTCCCTTCCGAGGAAATGACTAATATCTGACTAAATGCATAAGCTACTTTTTGTCTTAAAATATCCTTGGCTTGTAAGATATTATTCCACCAGGCATAATCCATGTGTTTACTATCGGGTCTTGAAGGGAAAAAACCTGTGTTCCCATTACCAAAATATATATCTTTACTTTGTTGCCATATCGACCAAATAGTATCGGAGTAATAGGTAGGTGGAGTTACAAATTGACTATCGATCCATGCCTCAATGCCCATATTTACTACAGTATCAATCATAGCTAAACTACCTCCGAATCCCGCTTGACTTAAAAATCTTGAAGCTTCCATTCTTTTTGCAAGCATTCCTTTTCCGTTTACAGTATTAACCGCTTCAGCTGTTTCTGTTCCGGGATACAATTGAGAATTGCTGCTGCCGGATACGGATATCAGGCTGTTGTTGTTACCGGCGCCAAAATATATGTCGGGAACTTGTGCGGTGATAATCATTCCCGGCAGTCCGGATAATATCAAAATTATTAAAAAATTTTTCATAAGTATAATTTATGATTATTAAGTTTTAAAATATATTTTTATTTATAACTATTCGTTTTGTCTCTTTTTTATTATCTATAGTATAAGTAATAAAATAAATTCCATTAGACATAGATGATAAATCTATTATGTTGCCGGATTTGGTATTGAATTTATTATGGTATAATGTTTTTCCCATTGATGAGTATATGATTACTTCAGTAGGGATTTTTGTTTCAAAAGTAAAAATACCATTAGACGGATTTGGGAAGATATTGATTTTATTATCATTTTGATTATAGATTTTTACTTTATTGGAAAAACTTATATTTCCACCTCTATCAATTATTTTTAATCTATAATATGATTCTCCGTACAAAGGTTGATTATCAATTGAACTGTACTTTGATGTTTTGTTAGTTTTACTAATTGCTCCGGATTTTTTAATATTTATAAAAACTCCTTTTTCCCCTTTTCTTTGAATAATAAAATAATCTATTTCTTCTTGTGAATAAACAGACCATTCTAAATAAACAATATTTTGTTCAATCTCAGCATCAAAAGCTAAAATATCAGGTTTATGAGTGGTACATCCCGGATCTTTCCCGCCGTCAGTGATTCTCCAGCCATTTGAAATCAAGTTATTTCTTTCTGTTTCTCCTGCACAATATTTGCTTTTGCCAGCATCGAAATAAACATTGGGGTTATGTGCGTTTGAATACCATCCGACAAGTAATG
>JALSPK010000138.1 GCA_026986005.1 Saprospiraceae bacterium | reverse complement strand
TTATTGAAATATACGGTTTTTTTTCGTTGTTTCCCCTTTTATGAAGCCGGCTTTGAAGTCACGCTATAGCATGCTTTCAAGTCCTAAAAGGCGTTTGAAATTTATTTGCGACAAAAGAAAGTCCCGTAGGGACGACATATTATAGCCTCGTACGTAAGTGCGGGATTGAAAAACAATATCCCCGGTTGTTTTGGCGATATTTTTGCAGCGAAGCAAAGCAAAAATAGTGACAAAACAAAAGTGATTCTCCGTCATTTTGTTTTAACGATTAAGAAAGAATCAAGGGTGAAGTAAAACAAATAAAATATCATGTCAACCTTAATATAAAAAATAAAATATCGCACAAATGTTAAAGTTATGAGATTGTCTTAAATATTTTTGATATTTTATATATTTGTTGTATATTTGTAGGACAAATATTTATAATGTACAGACTACAGATAGTATGTTGTCCGGATTATATACCACTCCGTTTATATGCCGGATTGTTCTGTATATTATTTATTTGTATAGCCGGAATCGAAGAGACAAGAGGAGTGGTTGTTTTTCGATTCAAAGTGGACCCTCCGTTTTGGTAACAAGATTTTTGAAATTATAATATGAGTTATTTATTTTTTTAATTTAAAAATCTTGAAAAATGAAAAAAACATTTATCTATGTAGTAATTTTATTTTTAAATATCAATCTATTAACGGGACAGAATACTCTTTCAAAATATGAAGCTTTTGAATTTGAAAATTATACACCGGTATGGACACATGTTGTGATTGATAGTCTTATTATGAATAAGGGAATTGTCAAAGGAGGGGATACTATCTATTATGACGGATGGTCGGATTTGGTAAACGGTATATCGGGCAATGAAGTATTTGTCCATGATGATGATATATATGTATCGGCATCGTTAA
Organism: Saprospiraceae bacterium; assembly: GCA_026986005.1. Lineage (GTDB taxonomy): Bacteria > Bacteroidota > Bacteroidia > Chitinophagales > Saprospiraceae > JADJGA01. The sequence continues at coordinate 1,325 of JALSPK010000138.1, read as the reverse complement.
ATAAAAAGATATATGAAGGCTTTTATCTTGAAAAAATAAATTTTAATACGGGAGAGACAGATTGGAGTCAATCGGTTGATCTTAGCAATATAGAAAGGAGAGAATGGCCGGTGTATTTATACATAAATGAAAATAATGAACTGGAAATAACGGGAATGAGAGAATTGTATAATGAATTCCCCAAACTTCCTTCTCCATTGTGGAGTCAAGCCACATTGTTTGTACGGAAATACAATAGATATAACGGACAGCTTATTGATTTCAAATATGGTGATGAAAATGATTCATTGACGCAAATAATATATAATCTTATAAGTAGATTTGTAGGTACAATCAATTATTTAAGTCCTATTGGAAACGGAAAATATCAATTTATTCGTTCAATTTATATTAGTACTTCAGAAGAGGGGAATATGAATTATTTTTCCTATTTACTGGATGAAAACGGACACGGTATCAATGAAAGTGCTGTAAAAGAAAAAACAAAATATATTCCATTTGATGTAGGAATAGTAAAAGTAAGCAGAGATACAACTATGACTTTTTGGCATTCGTATAATAAAGACTCTACCAAATTGGATAGTTTTGAAATAAAGGTAAGCATTTATGATAAAGATTTTTCTTCAATAGGAAATTTTGATTTGACAAGTGATTTTCATCGATTATTGAAATGTGGCATTAATTATAATGATAACAAATATTTTATTTTAAATGGAATTGATTATACAACTATAGATTCTTCTGATTATCCTCAAGAGTTCTTTTCGTTGTTTGATTTTCAAGGCAATCTGATAGAGACGGTACATTTGAGAGGTGAAAATGGTATTCCTTTGACAACTGATGCTCATTCCAAAAGTATAAAACTTAAAAATGAAAAAGGTATTTTGATAGTGACAAAATATCGGGATGATAATGCATATTGGAGATTAAAATTCTCTAAATCAGATGGAGAAGGGAATGTGACTCAAGTAAAAGAGTTGAAGATAAAACAAGTAAGTCACTCTATTTTTCCACTTAAAATGTTTCAATTTGATAATGGAGATATATTGTTGTATTGTAAAGATAGAAATATAAGTATGGAAAATAAGACGGCATTGGTTTTTATCAGAATTAAAGCTGAAGATTTGGGATTGCAAGGTACATCAACATCAGATCTACCAAAACAAAATGCAAAATTATCTCTGTCACCTAATCCGGCAAGCGACCTTTTGGAAATACAATCGGACAATGTAAAAATAAACAAAATCACGGTGTATGATATGCTTGGCAGATTGGTGTCGGATAATACTGTGAAAGCTAAAAATATACAAACAATAAATGTTCGT
>JALSPK010000137.1 GCA_026986005.1 Saprospiraceae bacterium | reverse complement strand
GATACAGATATTCCTTTTCCAATGCACCGCCGGCTTTATAATATCTTTGGCGTAGTTTTCTGCCGTCTGCATCATACACCATCTCTATATATCCGTCCTGAGCTTCAATTTTAAGCGGTAAATCAAGGTAATCGCTATAGGTGATATTTGATATATTACTTCCGTCACTTGTCATATTGCCCTGTCCGTCATATCCGTAAGTTGTACTGTTTTTAAATCCGTGTTGGGTATTACCGGATTCCGATATGCTTTGCAGTAAATTGGTACCGGGATTATAGGTATAGCTCATTTGATCTATCACTCCGTATTGGGGGATATCATCCACTATATCCGTAAGTCCTTTTCGTGTGATACCCAATATATTGCCCATATTATCATATCCGGTTATTTTAACATCATAAGCTCCGGGAGGCATTTCCTTACATGTCTCTTCATTTTTTCCTTTGTATTTGGCATACAACAATCTGTTTACTCCATCATAATCAAATCCGTATTGATGTTTTAACTCACCTGCCACTCTCCATTCCATCCATGATATATTGCCATTGTATTGTGCGGGAGCAACCAAATCACCATTGCCTTGTTCGTAATATAACTTCATGCCAAACAATGTGCCCGGAACAAAAGAAGGGTGGCCTACGTCTCCTTCAACCGGATCTGTTCCCAAACCTCCGGGCCCAGCGAGGGCATCCGCCATCATCGTAGCCAAGTTATTCAAAGCATATTCATTCTGTGTTTGCATAATCATAGAGCTTAATCCAGGTCCTCCACTGGACGAATTTACTCCACCGGTTTGATTTTCTTCCAGACAATCTTTAATGGTTTGTATGACATCTTCTATAGTCGATTGAGGATTAGAGCCTGCGGGAATGCTTGCCGTCATTTGATTTTGATAATCAACAACCATGGCTTGAGTTCCTCCGTTTAGGGGAACGATAAGTGTTGTAGTATCAGTTTGAGTACCTCCGCTGTTGTATATCGATGAAGCCATCATTAACACTACATTTGTAGCTTGTTGCAATCCCAAATCTATACAATTGTACAATACCGATATATCTGTTACGACATAGGGACCATCACAATCTATCTCAGGGTCGTCACTATCGCAGGGCACAAAACCGGGAGGATACGTTGATGTCAAACCGTTTATTTTATTCAATCTTCCCCGTGTTGTATATCCATAATCGATGGGTTGATTTCCATTAATTATTTTTTCATTCATCCATTCATTATCATTGTAGTGAATGTTATTAATAAAGGTAGCACCGACTTCGGGGAAATTACCGGTTGTTTTCACCAGTCTGACCCCCTTATTATACTCAAATTTCTTTTTTATTGTCACGCTTTGTCCGGGGCCATTCATAATTATATTTTCATTTAAGATATTATTTGCTCCGTCATATTCATAGTTTTTTTCCGCCTTTCCGTTCAGATATTGCAGAGTTTCATTTTTGATTCTACCGATATCATCCGGAGCGAAAGTATTGCTGATAGTACCTGTTTCGCCAAATAGTGACAGAGTCTCTGCTGTTTTCCATGCTTTAATTTCATCATAATCATAATTTTTTATAGGGACACCGTCCAATTCGACTGTTTCCAACAAATCATTGTACGGATTCTTATAGATATAATGCAATTGTTTACCGTTGGGTAATGTTTCATATTCTATTTGATCTTGCTGGTTGTAAGTATATGTATATGTTCCTTTATCCGGAATAGTCTTGGTATGAAGGAGTCCGTCATCATAGTATGTGTATTCGTAAGGTACTTCATTAGGAGGTATTATAGTTGTAACTTGATCTCTATCATTATAGATGTAGGTGGTTTTCAGATTTAATCCGCCTGCATCTACCACCTCTTGTATTTTTCTTCCGAAGATATCTGTATATTCTTCTGAGACGATACCGTTTTCATCGGTAGTTTTTTTCAAAAACAATGTATTTGGTCCGTAGTCACCTATCGTTTCCGAATTAGTACCGTATTCAATGGTAATGAATTTATCCGTTCCCGGAGGTTTTATTTTTGTAATTCTATTCAGAGGGGAAGCTTCGTACTCATATTCTGTACAACCGCCTTTGGAAGGGTCACAATCCAAAGCCACTCGCCCCATTTCATCATACACTTTTTTAGTTACAAAGTCATTACCATCTTGGGTAAACTGTAGTTTTCTGGTTTCGATGGGACGCCCAAGGCCATCAAATATATTTTCTATAGTCAGGTCGGAAATAGTAGAACTACCCGGATAGCTAAGCACATTTGTGATTTTGTTTTCGTCGCCACTTGTGCCAGCATATTGATAGGTATAAGTAATATTTACTCTTCCGTTGTTGGTATTGGAATTGGATAGTCTTCCCAGTCCGTCATATTTGTATACGGATTCAATGCCGGCATTATCGGTGATTGATGTCAATTGTCTAAGATTATTGTATTTATAAACCCAATTACGTTCGCCATATTCATTTTGTTGTAATAGTCCAAAGTCATTACCTACCCCCCAAGTCAGATATTCATCTCCAAATTGGTTTCTGCTTTTAAATTTATCCGGATAAGGGTCAGTTGTACCATTATAAAATGCTTCACTTTGAGGTTTCCAGACTCCGTTCTCATTTGCTGAATACGATTTTTTGGGTAATACCATATCACCAACTTTAGTGTATTCTATTGCCGACCCACTACCTAAGCCACCGTTAATCAATACCTGTAATGGTTTATTCACCATGTGTTTATCTAATAGATTTTCCTCGTTTAGTTGCTCGGCATATTGATATGTTGTGGTTTTAACATTATCACCATCTGTAAGGGAAGAAGATAATACATTTTGTTTTTTATAATCATAAATATAGTTTTGTGTAGTTGTAACACCATCAATTTTTGTTTGTTTTGATTCCAATTGAGCATATCCATATGTCATTGTTTTTTCCCAAACTGCAAACATTTCTAAAAAGGTAGGATTATATTGAGGACATGGACAGGCAGGATTATTAAAACTACTACATGGGAAAAAGTTTGGATGTAATAAGTCATATCCATAAGGGCCTTCTGATATTTTCAATTCATAAAAATCAGTTGTATTAAAAGTATATTCAAAAATTTCTTCTGTTCTAATAGTTGAAGTATTATCTTTAGTAATAATTTTCAGAAGATTCCCTTTAGTAAAATCATCAAAAACAGGCCTTCCCCATGGGGCTACCCAAGAAATTTCGTATTCTGGATTAAGTGGATTACTATAATAAAATTCTTTGGAACCAAATTCTCCTTCATCCCCAAATATTTCTGTTACTTTATCGTAACCAATAACCCCACCTTTTGTTAAAGGAGTATTAGCCCTAGAATTTCCTGAAATCGATAAAATCGGCCATAAATACAACATGTTACCATCATGAGGTTTACTATTACCATCAAACCATACAAATGGCTCATTATAAATATAAGGCTGTCTAAAAATATATTTTGGAACTCCTACTAAATGTCCGCTCGAAATAGTAATTAAATCTCCTTCTTCATCTTCTATTTGTTTATTGTAAATATACCTTTTTATATTAATTTTTTGTCCATCAAAAATTTCCTCGCTTTTAATTCTAAGACCTCCTCCTGTTTTGGGCTTTACAAAAGTTTGTAATATTCCATAAATTGAAAAAGGACATAACTTTCCATCTATTGGTTCAAAAGGTTGAATTAGAGCCCCAAGCACATAATTTCCAGTAGGCAATTCAAAAGACTCATCTCTAGGTTCATCTCCTTGTAAAAAGCCCCATTGTATTGTAAATGAAGGATCACCAACTTTGATCAAAAAAACATATCCATATGGATTAAAACTTCCTCCATCTCCATCTTCACCTACTATTCCATAAGATTTTAGGTTACTTAATAAAGGTTCTGTTATTGTAAATTCTTCCGTTTTCATAATCCAACCATTCTCTGAATAGATTAAATCTAAATATTCAGGAAATGGGTTATCAATTATAGGCTCAGTATCAGAGCATGAGGCATCGACATTATATTTTTTATCATCATCCCCAATAAGGTACTTAAAATCTGCTCCCCCTTCACCTTCTTCTTCATTAGAATCATGCCCAGCTGATAAATCGGAGAAAAAATAATCATTCAATTCATAATTGTATTTAATAAATCCCCCTGCTGGATATGTTATTTTTTCTAATACAGCGGCTTTACAAAATTTTAGTTCCGACCACCTATTTGCACCTTCTGCATAAAGGATATTTCCTTTTTTAAATTTTGGAATATACGTACTATTTATTTTGCCATTATAATATCCCCAGTGATCAACAGAAAATGAATTATAATTTGGAAAATAAGTTTTATCATACGAAAAAATGAATGGTTGTTCTGATTGAAATAGCAAACCTATTTTTTGGATACTTTTCAATAAAGGTCTCCCTTGATTAAAGTAATTAAATTCAGTATAATCCAATAAATCTCCATTTGTATCATAGAATTTTATTTTATCCAACATCGGTATGCTTGATCCCGCAACAGATATTATATCTGTTCTATCATTGTTTGATGGAACGAATTTTACTTCTCTACCATCTGTTGAATTATAAATTCTATTTGGAATTTTACATAAATAATATATTTCATTAGATTCGTCATTCCATATATCTTCACGAACGCCATCAATAATATTAGCACAAGCTTCATTATTTGGATTCCACTTATAGTTAATATAATAATTTTTCATTACGTCTATTTTATAATAGTACTCTGTGTAATCAATATTTAATTGATAAACATTATTTGGATCAATTATTTTTGTCAAATACCACGATGAAAAATAATCTGGAGTAGAACAATTTAAAGAAGCTCTTGCTTCTGTTTCCTCAAAAAAATAATGATTCCCATTCGGACCGATTAGCTCCCACCCAATTATCCTTTTATTAGAAGATGATTCAAACATAATATTACCAATCTTAAAATCGTACTTAGAAATTACTACAGGATATTCATCGTCCCAATTAAATCTCATTGTTCCTGAATATCCATTAACTTGAAAAGCAAACTCATCAGGTTCTGTATCCAAACAACCTGCTGCCGGCAAAGTAATCAAATCTGACATAGGATCTGTTGGTGGATTATTTAAATAGTAATCAATCTGATCATGAAACTCAGCCGAACTATATTCATCTCTTGTATATAAAAAACCTTTACTAAAAGTGCAAATAGAAGAACACTCACCTATTTCATCATCAGCAATACCAGCGATACGTCTTGTTATCATACCACCTGTATTTAATGCCCACCCAAATCCAACCCAACTTGATATATCACTTACCTTGTTCCCTCTAGTATTATAACTTAACGAGATTGGAAGATACAAAGAGCCACACTCAATAGATCCGAGAGGTATATTTATATTTGCTGCTCCAGTATATTTCTCAACATCATGATAAATCTTTTTAAATACCATTTCCGACTCAGGGGATTTAGGTATTATTTCATTAATATTAATTATTTTATCAAGTATGTTTGTTTGAGCTGAAATATTTATATATGATAAACTAAATATAACAACTATTACGCTAATTATCTTTTTCATGATTTATTATTTTTATTATTTATTTAATTATTTTCTCGTTATCACTATTTTTTTCATATCATATTTTTTTCTGTCCTTTACTTTTAGCAAATATACTCCTGAAGGCAACTCTGAAGTATCTACATCGATGATGTTTTTATCTTTGCGTAGTAGTCGCTTAATTGTCTTCACCTTATCTCCGAGTAGATTATATATCTCAAATTCATATTCTCTCGCTTGTTCAATATTTATGTCGATTTTTATCATGTCTGATGCCGGTACCGGATATATATTTATATATTTTTTATTTTGAGTAGTTAAATTTTGACGCTTACTATTATCTTTATACATATTCTTACCATTATTCTCATTATTTTGAACCATATTGTATAATGTAAAATGTTTCTCTCCTGTATAAACACAACCGTTTTCACATGTTACCGTGACTGAATAATTTCCTGTGTTCTGATTATAGACAATAGTCTCTGTTGTCTCCCCCGTACTCCATAAAAATGATATGGGAGTACATGGAGCAGAAGCACGCAATATTAATTGGTATTCAATACAATTATTACTATCATATATCAACTCCCAATAATCATGAACTAGATTTCCATACCATATTAAGTCCAGAGTCTGAAACTCTCTGTCAGTGCAATCGATGTATAAACAAGTTGGCTTGCCTCCTGCGACTCTTGCATGTCCAAAATATTGATGGTGGTCAAACCAGGTATTAATGTCATCTGCAAGATCAAAAATATCAGGCATACTGTTTCCTATATAAATATACGGAAAATGATATTCCGGTTCATTCTTCATATCCTGACCATTTATCGTTATATTAAATAAATAATTCCAATAACCACAATATACATAATTTAAAAGTTTCAACTCTTCTTTTTCCATTGTGATAACCGCTTGATCCGTATACTCATACTCCGCATACATTTCATCACAATTTTCACACCCGTTTACCTTTACCCTATAATTTCCGGGTTCAGTCGCTTTGTATATATATGAGGTTTCACCCGCTATCTCAATCCATTCTCCTCCTATCCATTTATACCATTGAAATACCGGATTACCATTACAATTTGTCAATTGGGCTATCAACCTGCAATCGGATTGTACTATTGTTATGTTTGCTAAACAATCTTCACAATTATGTGCATTTTTAGTATTTGAACTATAACTGCATCCACCTTCACATTCTATCTCCAATACATATAGACCATTGTCCGTAACCATATATTCGGGAACGACACCTCCGACTATCAAACCTTCATCTACCGTTATCCAATCATGTCCGTTTATTAAATGCTTCCAGGTATATGTCAAAGGGTCATCACATGGCAATTGGCTTACCATACTCAGAATACAATCGTTGACTTCTATTTTTAATTCTTCTTCTTCTTCACAATCAGTAGCATATCCACAAAGGTCATCACACAACGCTTGTAAATCAACTTGGCCGTCAACTCCTATATATGATTCCCAGTTTACAGGATTTAATATATATTCGGTAATGTCACATATATATATCAATCCGTCGCAAACCAAAATGGCATAAAATGACCCGTCTATTGATTGTGTGCCATCCAGGATAGTCATACCTCCTCCAAGATCAGCAGGAATCCCTATTGATTTTACTTCCTCCTTGCTTTTACCAAATGATATGCCATCTATAACAGAACCTGCCAATCTGTATTCCCCGTCTTTTTTGTACCATTCTCCCTGAGTGATATAATACGATCCTTCCGTCCTGTTATCTATCTTTATGTCATTCGGTGTTCCTCCACTATTGATAATAAAATTCGATGTCTGATCTATTCCTCCGATAGATATAGTCATTCCCAAGCCTAAATCCAATGGATTGATGTCCGTGATAAATATACAAAAATTATTACCTTCTTCTATTACTTGATCTCCTACGTATATGACATAAATGGTAGAAAAAGAATTTCCCGAATTTCCAGTCCAATTCCCGTTTCCACCACCGGTATTAGTATAATTTCCACTTACTAAAGAAAATGATGTGCCGGGTTCAATAGCAACACTATTAGTTAAATAAAATGCAGTTACGTTTTCCTGACCTCCGGTATTTGCGATACCGCTAAAAAATAATCCTCTCGGGGGTAATGCTTTGGCAGAAGGAACGTTTTTTACCGTAACATCAATTTCATTTATCGGTGAAAATATAATATCTTTTTGGTGCTCATAATTTGTTAATTTGAACTTGTAGTCCTTATCTTCATCTGTTCTGTAATCAGTCCCGACTTTATAACTAAAACAATTTATGGTATCATCGATGAAAACCAATTCTTTATTTGTTGTTGAAAAATGATTACCCGTACTATATTCTTTTTCTATATACATATAAAAGCCTACACTATCTTGAAAATTCCAGTCTCCGGTTACTTTTAAACAAATATCCAGATAACCACCTTCCACTGCAGTATAAGCGGACTGTTGAAAACTTACATATGTTTGTGATTTTAGCCCTGTTTGAAACATTAAAAATCCGGCTATAATAAGTAATATCCTTAAATTTATTACTTTGGTTATCCTGCTTAACTTTTTATTTTTCATAAATTTCGTTTTTTAGAATTCTATTAGTTTTTTTCTTCATATATTTTTTTACATAATTCTCCCACCTCGCTACGGTACATTACCTCGCTATTGTTTTTGTTTTTTTGCCAATCTTGATTTTTCCGATTACTGTCTCTTGTATCTTTTTGTCATTTTCGGTCCCCTGCAAAATTACCGCCGAAACATACTGTGCTGCCTTTTATCTTTGTACTTTGTCTTTGTCCTTTGAACTTTTGCCTTTGAACTTTGAACTTTGCCCTTTGAACTTTGAACTTTTGCCTTTGAACTTTTGCCTTCACACTTACCTAACCACTGTTACATCTCCTGCCTTCTCTATCTTCTTGCCTTGGTGTGTAAGGAATACTGCATAGTAAACGTATACTCCCGGATTTACCGGTTTACCTTTGTACATACCATCCCATAGCTCAATGTCGATATTATTTGCCTGGATGGTTTCTTGCTTGAGTACCTGATTGCCCCACCTGTCAAATATGGCAATGTACTTGATCTGTTTTATATTCTTATCGGTATGTATTGTCCATCTGTCATTTAATCCGTCTCCGTCTGGAGTAAATATATTGGGAATATATATCTCCGGTACTTTTTCTTTTTGCCTAACGGATATTTTGATTGTATCTCGTACTTCACATCCATTGATATTGACAAGTATTACTTCTATCGTCATATCTTCTAATGGTGCAATACTGTATGTCAATTTATCATTTGTTGTCTGTTTATTATTTACCAACCAATTTACTGAATTGAGCGAAGTGATATTGGTATTTGCTTTTATCTTTATAGCATTATTAGTATCCTCTACCGTGATATCGTCTCCGAGGCTTACCTGTATTTGTGGTGCCGCCTTTATTTTCACCTGTTGTATCAGACTACAACCGAGACTGTCTTCAGCTTCTATCGTGTATATACCCGGAGACAGTCCTTTTATTTTACTGCCTTGTGTTACCGGCTCGCCGTTCAGATAATAAGTCTTTGTACCTATTCCTCCGCTTTTGTACCGTACTATGATACTGCCGTCTTGCTCATTGTAGCAAGTTTCGTCTGTTGTCTCAACATTTATTTCAAGGGCGGGCACTTGTATTATCTCAATGCTATCCGTATTGGTGCAACCATATTGGTCATCTGTTTGAAGATAGTATTTGCCTCCTTGGGTTATCACTATTGATTTTGTGGTATCTCCGGTACTCCAGCGGTTGTTTTTATCGCTACCGCTTTGCAATATCAGAGTGTCGCCGCTGCAAAACAACGTATCTCCGTAGATTCCTGTATTTGTAAGTGGAAAATACTCCACATGC
>JALSPK010000136.1 GCA_026986005.1 Saprospiraceae bacterium | reverse complement strand
CCTTTGCGTGGCGAAGAATTTGTTACACGCAAGATAACAAAAGGTGTGGCAAGGATTAAAAAAGGATTGCAGGATCATATAGAATTAGGTAATTTAGATGCTAAGAGAGATTGGGGATTTGCAGGAGATTATGTTGAAGCTATGTGGCTCATGCTCCAGCAGGACAAACCTGATGATTATGTAGTAGCGACCGGTGAAACTCATACGGTTAGGGAATTTGTGGAACTTGCATTTAAAGAAGTCGGTATAAATATAAAATGGGAAGGCAAAGGTTTGGATGAAAAGGGAATAGATTCCAAAACTGGTAGAATATTAGTTAAAGTAAATCCTGGTTTCTTTCGTCCGGCGGATGTTAATTTGCTTATTGGAGATCCAACGAAAGCAAAAGAAATATTGGGTTGGGAACCAGAAACTAATTTCAAAGAAATAATTTCATCGATGATAAGAAATGATTTAAGAAATGAGAAAGTTGAAAATTTGTAAATTCTCTTATATAATATTCTGATGGAGTTTGATAATGAGTATAAAACTTTATTATAATAGAGTATGAACAAAACAATATTACTCTTACTTGTTTCATTCTTGAATTTCTTAATTGTTATTTTTGCTGAAATAAAAAGTAACAAGCGACACCTTGATTTGTTCGCTCCCCCAATTGTTTTTTCAGTAATCTTCTTATTGCAATATATTATCCCAATCTTTCTTATAATGTTCAAAAAAAACTATATAAATCATTATTATGCGGAATTTTTTATATATTATCCAATTAGTAGTAACTCCTTAAATGAGGCTATTGTATTTTCTTCCATAGGTTTTATTTCTTTCTTTCTTGGTTATCTTTTCCCTAGTCTGCCTAAAACCAACAACCACAACCAATACAAAAAAGTAAATCTGTCTTATATTAGTGATTCATATAAAGTAAAAATTATAATTACAGCTTATTCTTTGATGAGTATGCTTTTGTTGTTTTTTATGTTTAAACGAATGGGTTTTAAAAATATTATCATGAATCTAAGCAATAGACTTTTTTTGTTAGAAGGATCTTACTATTTTGAATTTTCTTATATTTTGTTATCAGTGAATTCATATTTAATTTTACTTATAAAAAAACGCAATACTTTTCTCTCTATTTTTTTTATTTTATTGTCTATTTTAGTAGCGGGACTATTTGGTAGTAGACAAGCAATTATTGCACCGTTAATGATTTATATGTTCTTATATAATTATTGGGTCAGAGAATTACATAAAAAGGAGATATTTATCCTATTGCTTATAGTAAGTACTTTATATATTAGTCTTCATATGTTGGAAGAATTAATCGTTTTAGGTAAAATATTAAGCAATCCTTATGGTTCTTCTAATTTAATAGACTCTGTATTGAATAGAATTACTGCCGGAAATCTGATTGGCATTCAACAATTATCTTTAATTATAGAAGGAGTTAAACATACACATCAATTATTTTTAGGGAAAACTTTCTCGGAGTTATTTGTATTTTTTATTCCACGCAGGTTGTTTCCTTTTAAACCTACTTCTCCAGCTGGAATGTTAACCAAAACATTTTTACCTGATTTATATAGAGCTGGAACTACATTGCCGCCTACTTTAATTGGAGAATTTTACATGAATTTCTCACTATTTGGCATAGTTTTTGGAATGTTTGTATTTGGTCTATTGTACCGTATTTTTTATAGAGCGGTGATAGCAGTTGGAGATTTCAAGCATATTTTTGTTTATTCTATATTGATTACATTTATGTATGCCTGGATACGTGGAGAAACTTTTTCACCTACTGTTTTAGCATTAATATTTTATTTTACAGGTATTTTCCCCTTGAGATTTGTTCTCAGAGGGCATAATAGACAAAATTATTGGTGATATATAGATTTGCAAGTTAATACTACATGTAATCCAAAATAAATTTTATAGCAAATTAAGGATAAGGAATAATGGAATGTGTGTCTTACGGATTTAAATTAAAAGATTATTTCTCGTTTTGTTTATAATAATATGTGCAAGTAATAAAGGATTAATCTGATAATCGAAAAGGCCGAAATTGAGTTCAAATGTTGAATTAATTTATGCTGTTAGACAAAGTAGTGTTATAGTGACAATATAAAAGAGAAAATGTGATTTTTGTAGCAAAATAATATTAATTATTGCAATTGATGATAGGAGGTTATAATGTTAACTATGCAGGATTTTAACCGGTTAAATGTTTGTTTTTTCGCAAGAGTAAATGATAAGAGGCTTCTACGATTAATGCAGTGGTATAAAAACGACATCTCGATTTTGAAAGACCTTGGGCATAAAGTAATTATTGCAACAAAATTTAAGGAAATTCCATGGGATTGTGATATTTACTGTTCTTGGTGGTGTACCACTAGTATATTTCCTTTAATTAAAGCTAAACTGCGCCGCAAGCCATTAATAGTTTTGGGCTGCGGATCTGAAGTAATTACCTCATATAGAGATATCCCAGGATATTATTCAAAGCCATTGCTTGTGCGGTTTATTATCCGTTTATGCCTCAAATTGGCCGATTATGTACTTGCTATCTCCAAAAATCAACTTAAAGAGATAGAGTATCTTGGAGCAAAAAGGGCTAAAGCAGTTTATCTATCTGTGAATACTGAGGAGTATAATCCAGATGATGCTCCCAAATCTTCAGAAAAGCTCGTTTTAACAATTTCCCATCTAAATAAAGAAAATGTAAATAGAAAAAGTATCTGGACGGTTTTAAAAGCAGTACCCTACGTATTAGACGACTTTCCTGAAACGAAATTTGTTATTATTGGTAGACATATGGACGCTTACGAGGAGCTTCAAAAATTTGTTGAAAAATCCGGTCTCTGTAATAATATAGAGTTTCCAGGACTTGTTGGTTATGATAAAAAAATAGATTATTTTCATAGAGCAATGGTTTATGTTCAACCTACAAAACATGAGGCTTTTGGTGTTGCTATTGCGGAAGCGATGAGTTGCGGATTGCCTGTTATTTCAAGTAAGGTGGGAGCAGTACCTGAGGTTTTGGGGGATTGTGGTCTATATACAGATCCTGATAATCCTAAAGACTTGGCGGATAAAATTATAACGTTGTTAAGTAACGAGAATCTTCGAAAGGAATTAGGAGAGAAAGCGCGAAAAAGAGTGTTACAGAATTTTACATATAGAAAAAGAAGACAGGAAATTCAAAACATTTTGAATGATGTAATGAAGAAATACTAATTAACATGTGAGATTCGTAAATTATAATACAAGTTAAATTTAAAATAGTTATTATTTCAAATTGTATTTTGGAAATCTTTAAGATTGATTGTTTTATTCTGTATAATATAGGAAAAGTTAAATAGTTATATGGTTAATGAGCTTAAAGTGGTAATGATTATTTGAAAGATAAGACAATAGTAAAATAATTTGCCTTTTTAATTTTTAAACGAGTTGGATAAAAACGAATCGTGAAAAAGTTTGTGTGGTGAAATGAAGTATTACGTTGTAATATAAAGTTACGTTATTGGAGGTTTTGAAAAATGAAACAGGTATTTGAGAATTTAAAAAATGGTGAAATTGAAGTAATAGATGTTCCTTTGCCTAATGTAGGTAGCGGGAAGATACTTGTAAGAAATTATTATTCGTTAATCAGTAGCGGTACTGAAAGGAGCATGCTTGAATTCGGAAGTAAAGGTCTGTTAGCAAAGGCAAAATCAAGGCCGGATTTGCTAAAACAGGTTTTAGAAAAAGCAAGAGCCGAAGGTATTTTAACGACTTACAAAAAAGCCATAAACAAACTTGAAGACTTGCTTCCTCTTGGGTATAGCTCTGCGGGTGAAGTAGTGGAGGTCGGTAAAAATGTAACCGAATTTAGTAAAGGGGATTTAGTTGCTTGTGCCGGAGGAGGATATGCTACTCACTCCGAGTATGTTGTTGTGCCTCAAAATTTGGCAGTTAAAATTCCTAAAGGAGTTCGTCCCGAGGAAGCGGCTTTTGTTAGTTTAGGAAGTATTGCAATACAAGGTATACGGCAAAGCGGTGCTGAACTTGGTGATACGGTGGCTGTAATTGGTTTGGGTTTGGTAGGATTGCTTACTATACAATTGCTTAAAGCCGCGGGTTGTAGAGTAATTGGCATGGATGTAAACCCTAATAAGAGAGAAATAGCAAAAAAGTTAGGTGCGGATTTGTTCATAGACTTGAGTAATGAGGAGCCTATAAGCGAGGTTATGGAATTTACTAAGGGGTATGGTTCTGATGTGGTTCTTATGACTGCTTCAACAAGTTCTAATTCACCTATAGAAATAACTCCGGAAATTATTCGCGATAGAGGAACTCTGGTGGTTGTTGGAGTAAGCAAGATAGATATACCGAGAACGCCTTACTATAAAAAGGAGATTGACGTGAAATTTTCTCGCTCATACGGGCCTGGAAGATACGATCCTATTTATGAAGAGAGGGGAATCGATTATCCTATTGGATATGTAAGATGGACTGAGAAGAGAAATATGCAATCGTTCCTTTCTTTGATTAGTGAAAAAAAAGTTAATGTAAAATCACTGATTTCGTACGAATTTCCAATAGAAAAGGCGAAACATGTGTATAGTATAATTTCGGGAAAAACTAAAGCAGATAAACAGATTATTGCGATTTTGTTTAAGTACGACGTGCTTACGGAAAAAGGAACAAAAAGAACTGTATATCTTAAAAACGATTATAAAAAGATAGATAGCAAAATAGGAGTCTCAATAATAGGAGCGGGTAATTTTACAAAATCCACTTTACTACCAAATCTGAAGAAATTTAAAAATGAAATTTCTTTTATGGGTGTTTCATCTTATAGTGGTAGCTCTGCAGCAGTTCTTGCTAAAAAATATGATTTTTCCTATTCTACATCTGATTATAATAAAATTGCGGAAGATTCTGATACAAATTTGGTGTTTATTACTGTACCTCATAATCTGCATGTGCCAATTGCTATTGAAGTTCTAAATTCTGACAAAGATGTTTTTGTAGAAAAACCGCTTGCAATCAATTTTGAACAACTTAAAGAGATTTTTAAAGTAAGGCAAAATACTGAAAAAAGAATAATGGTAGGATTTAATAGGCGCTTTTCTCCGTTAACCCAATGGATAAAAAACCAACTTGGTTCGCAAGTTCCGCGTGTTATTACTTATAGGATAAATGCCGGACCTGTGCCCTTAAGTCATTGGATTAATAACCCCGATATCGGAGGCGGTAGAATTGTAGGAGAGGTTTGCCATTTTGTAGATTATTTAATCTTTATGTTTGATTCTTATCCGGATGAAGTTTTCGGAGATTGTGCAAATATAGATAGTAAGGACTTCTTATCCATAGATAATTGCAGCTTTGTTTTAAAATTCGAGAACGGTGCAATTGGCAATATAATTTATGAATCCATCGGGGATAAAAGTTTTTCAAAGGAGAGAATAGAAATTTTTGCGGATAATTTTGCAGGAGTAATAGATAACTTTATTAGAGCTGCGATCCACAAGAACGGTAGGGTTTACAGAAAGAAGCTTCTTTCTCAGGATAAAGGGTTTATAAATGAGTATAAGGAGGTATTTAATGCCATGAAAAATGGCAAAAGCTTCCCTATAAATTTTGATGACATGATTTATACGACACTTACCACTTTTGCTCTTAGAGAATCTGTTCAAACAAAGAAGCTTATCAGCGTTAGAGGTATGTTAGAAAGATTAAAAGAGGAAGTATGAAGCTGAAAGGGTTCCATTGAATAGGATATGAAAGAGGAAAGAGATAAGATAAAATTTACAAGGATTATAATATTATAATAAAATGGTGGCTATAACATACGCATATAAAAGAAGTATTTGTAATGTTAGTGGAGGTTATCTTTTGAAGAAAATACGATCTTTAATTGGCAGTAAATATAACTTAAAAAGCATACAAAGGAGAGTAAATTGAACTTCAGGTTAAGTGATATAAATGGAAACTTAGCGAAGAGTGTTACTATTGCAATACTTGTTTACATTGGAGAATTTAAAAACTCCGAAGTTTTTAAAAGAAATTGTTTAAACATGGGGATATTTGCTAATGTTTAAACTTTGTTTGAAAATTTCGAGTAACCTGTTTTGTAGTAGATGTGTTTGGATATGAAATTAGAGATTATGACAAAAAGAACATCAACAATAATTAAAAGATTTATCAACATATACGAGGAATTGAAGCTTCTTGGCTTTTTAGGCGCTGTATTTAGGTTTTATTATGAATTTAGTTTGAGAACCGGTTTAAAAAAATTATTATCTGGTGGAGTACCAAGAGTTACAATAAATATTAATTTAAATGAATGGCGTAGGAACAAACAAAGGCTTTTTTTACCATCTCTTGAGGATGCTCATGTGTTTCTTAACTCATTTTTAGGTGATAAAGAGAAAGATAGAATACTCAAGATAGCTAATGATTCCATACATGGTAAAATTATATGCTTTTCGAAATGGGTGGGAGACTACGGTTATCCTGTAAATTGGCATTTCAATCCCGTGAGAAGAGTTTCTTGGCCAAATGATGTACATTGGTCTAAAGTAATGAAATTTGAAAAGAAATGCGGAGATATAAAACTTACTTGGGAAATTAATAGATTTCCTCATTTCTATTATATGATTCGTGCTTACGTACTAACGTTTGATGATAAATATGTTAAAGGAATTATAGAACAAATCAGGAGTTGGAAAGATTCCAATACTTATGGTTATGGTGTTAATTGGAATAGCGGACAAGAGTTAGCAATAAGAAGCTTAGCTTGGATATTTGCATTATACATGATAAGTGACAACAATAATTTTACTGAAGGAGATTTTCAAAATCTTCTAACACTTTTATATCTTCATGCACACCATATTGAGAAAAACATTAATTATGCTTATTATGCTGTTCACAACAATCATTTGATAGGAGAAGCTCTGTCTCTTTATGCTATTGGCACTCTTTTTCCTTACTTTAAAGAATCCGAAAGATGGAGAAAGAAAGGAAAGAATATCCTGCAGAGCAGAAAATGTTTAAAGCAATTTTATGCTGACGGTGGTTATTGCCAGTCTTCTTTCAATTACCAACGTTTGGCTTTGCATTATTACTTATGGGCAGTAAGAATTGCTGAATTAAACGGTGATAAATTTAAAGATGATGTGCTCGATATTTTAAGAAAGTCATTGAAATTTCTATATTCTTTCATGAATTTTGATAATGGTTATCTTCCTAATTGGGGGACAAATGACGGAGCTTTACTGAATCCATGGACATCCTGCGATTATAGAGATTACAGGCCTTTAATATCTTCTTTAGCTTATTTTGTTAATAAAAATAGGATCTTTTCTGGTGGATTATGGGACGAGGAATTATTCTGGTTATTTGGAAATGAAGCTTTTAATTCAAGCAAAAATTCGGCCAATACTGCTTTATCAGGTAAATTTATAATTTCAGGCTTGCATATTTTGAGATTGAGTGACAATACATTTGCTACATTTAGATGTGGTAGCTTAATCGATAGATTCGGCCAAGCCGATCAGTTGCATGTGGATTTATGGTGGAAAGGATTAAATATTGCTATTGATGGAGGATCTTACTTATATAACGACGAATTACAGTACCATAAATACTTTATGGGAACTTCTTCTCATAATACGGTTGTTGTTGATCATAAAGACCAGATGCTTTTATTTAGAAGATTTAAATGGTTATACTGGACCAAGGCTAAACTTTTGAATTTTTCCGATAAGTTTGCAGAAGGCGAACATTACGGGTACGAAAAATTGAAGGGAAACATTATTCATAAAAGGAGGATAGAGATCCTCGATAATGGCGACTATCTTGTAGAAGATAATCTTTATTTGAAAAATGGGAAAGCAAATCATACTTACGATTTACACTGGCTGTTAAATGATTTTAATTATACGGTCTCTGTTTTGGAAGAAAATATTTTTAGAATTAATCTTCAAACTTCACTGGGCAAATATTATATTTTTATTGGGTCCCTCACTAAATGTTCATTAACTGTAAATAGAGCATTTGCTCATAAGGAGACTCCTGATGGATGGCAATCACCCTATTACGGAGAAAAAATTCCCGCCTTAAGTGTTCATTTCGCTTGTAACACCGATAATGGTATAATGTTTTTCACGCTTTTTACTGAAAATGTTAATAGTTTGGATATTTTTAAAAGAATTATGGAGGGTAAATATGCATGTATTGCTAATTCATGAAATTTTTGTAACTCCTGATGAGGGTGGCGGAACCAGGCATTATGAATTTGCAAAATTTCTTGTGAAAAATGGACATAAAGTTACAGTAATTGCAAGTGATGTAGATTACCTTTCGGGGAAGAAAAAAAATAGAAGAAGTGAATTGAGGGACGGTATTGAAATTCATTATGCCCCTACTTTCTCTTTTGTACACAGTAATTTCTTCGCACGCGGGATTGCGTTTTTCTCATTTTCGGCATCCTCTTTTTTAATCGCCGCAAAAGTTAAAAACGTTGATATAGTTTGGGGAACTTCGCCGCCATTATTTCAAGCTTTCAGTTCCTTGCTTATTGCAAAATTAGGGCGGAAGAAATTTATTTATGAAGTAAGAGATCTTTGGCTTGACTTTGCAAAAGAATTAGGAGTACTTAAAAACAAATTTATATTGAATATCTTAAGAAAAATCGAAAAGATATTGTATAAAAGATCTGATATGGTTATGATTAATTCACCTGGGTTCTATCCTTATCTTCCGTCTTTTCTATCTAAGGAGAAGGTAATCTTGATTCCAAACGGAGTGGATACGAAAAATTTTGCAAATTCCATTGCAAAAGGCAATGATATTAAAAAAAGAATGGGGTTAATGAATAAATTTGTGGTTTTATATGCTGGAAATATTGGAATTGCTAATGATATGGATAATATTTTAAAAACCGCGTATCACCTTAATAAATTTGAAGATATTGTATTTGTCTTAATAGGAGACGGAATATACAAGAAAAACGTAGAAAGATTTATTATTTCCAATAAAATTAAGAATGTTATGCTTCTTAATCCCGTATCTAAAAAAGAAATACCTAAATATATATCGATAGCCGATGTATGCCTCGCCACTATTAAAAATACGCCTTTACTTCAAATTGTTTACCCAAACAAAGTTTTTGATTATATGGCCTCCGGTAAACCTACAATATTGACAATCGGGGGTGCTATAAGAAATGTAATAGAGAATTCAAAAGGCGGTCTCTATGTTACTCCTGGAAATCCTACTGAATTAAAGAAAGCTATACTGTATTATTATAATAATAAAAGCGCAAAGTTGCAGCATGGTGAAAATGCAAGAAACTATGTTAAACAGCATTTCGAACGAAGCGAGATAGCTAAAAAGCTTGAGATATCTTTATTACAGTTGCTTGATAAAGGAGATAGAAATGAACGGAGTAAATAATATAGCTAAAGAAATTTTTGATAAAGTAGTTGCATTTGTTGCGCTGATTTTATTGTTGCCATTATTTTTGGTAGTTGCGGTTTTGATTAAGATTGATTCCAAGGGCCCTGTGTTTTTTATGCAGGAAAGAGTGGGAAAAAACGGTAAAATTTTTAAAACATTTAA
>JALSPK010000135.1 GCA_026986005.1 Saprospiraceae bacterium | reverse complement strand
GTGTATGGTATATGAACGAGGATGGTACACATCGCTGGAAACGAATGGTAAATAAATCTTCTTCTTACAAAGTAGCGGGAGTTGGAGATTTCAATGGTGATGGTATAGATGATATTTTCTGGAGAAATGGTTCTGTTGTAGGTGTATGGTATATGAATGAAGATGGTACACATCGCTGGAAACGAATGGTAAATAAACCTTTCTCTTATAAAGTAGCAGGTATAGGAGATTTCAACGGAGATGGAAAAGCAGATATACATTGGAGGAATGGAAGTGGTAATTATTTCTGGTATATGAAAGCAGATGGAAATCATTTATATAAACAAGTAGTTTCAAAATCTGTTGAGTATATTCCCTGTTACAACATTAGAAATATTGATAATATATCTAATGAAAAAATATTTACTATTAAAAAGTATAGTTATAAAATCTTAAGTAATGCTATTCCTTTCGATTATGGAAGAGATTATCAGGTTAGTCCATACTCTTGGAGTAATAGATATAGTAAAAAAAGTGAATATTTTTATATAACTTATAACAATGAAACGGGTGTTATATGGCAAGATCAAAATGAATCAGCATCAAAGATATATTTGAGCAAATTTGATAACAACATTCATAATTATCAAGAGATTTTATTGCAAAATGATAATTCTGAAGATACATTAGCTGCCGCTACAAATGATGAAAATGGTAATATTTATTATTTAACTATACAAAGAGGAGATGGCTCCCAAAATAATGTTGCAAGACGGGCAACATTGTATAAAGTTTCACAAGACGGGACATTGGTATTGAAGAATATTCTTGATACTTCTAAAGATGGATTAAATATGGTAACTTTTTCAAGTAAGTGGTGGAGCTGGAGTGCAGAATTAAAATATAGCAATGGAATTTTGGGACTAATGTTAGAAAGACAAATGCACAAATCAAAAGATGGTCTTAATCATCAAGGTGGGATTGCGGTAACATTTAATGCTGATACATTAAATATTATAAGAAATTTTGGACAAACATCTGGACACTCTTTTGAAAATTATCTAACTGTTGATAATAATGGAGAATTTATTGGCATTGATATGGGTGATAATTATCCAAGAGGTGTGCATATGCATAAATTTACAGATAATTATATAAAACATAAATTGATTTATTCATTTAAAACAAGACATGGAGAAAAAGCAACAAATCCAGCAGGTAGAACATTTGAAAAATATAATGAAATAAGCGATGCAGATCACACATACTATAAATGGTCAAATGATAACAATACTTATTCAGAGTTAGGAAGTATTCTACAATTAGCAAATAATAATTATATTGTTACTTTTATTGGTGAACCAAATGCTATAGGTAAATCACTAGATAATTCAAGAGTAGGCAAGACTATAAATGATGCTAGAAATATAGGTTTTGTCAGAATATCATCAGATTTTTCAACAATCTTGTCAAAAGGTATAAATGAAGATGGAGGATTTTATACCTTTGGTGGAACTTATACAAATCTTTCAAATAGAGGTATAGTGTGGTTGACAAAATATAGTGATGTTCAAAATGAAAATGCAACACGACTAAAAAGCGTGAAACTTGCAAATAATGATATTGTGTTGTTGTGGGAGAAATGGGGTGAACATTATATATCTACTTATGCTATGATTATTAATGGAGATGGTTTAGTTAAGAGAAAAGCAAAAGACCTTGGAAAAAACTTGAGATTATCAAGAAGTGATCATATTGTAGTTCATAATAATAAAATTTTAATTTTTTCTGGAGATAAAGTAGAAAGGAAATTAAATATTTCAGAAATAGATATTAAAAATTAAATATCTATTTTTTGTTTAGTTTCAAAAGGGTGAATTATTTTATTCAACAAAGATGATTTAAAGAGACAGATAGTATCAGGTGATTTTCATTGCCATTACGTTCATTTACTCGGAATCGGAAGGCTTTGCCTTCGCTATGCGGAACTAAAGTCTCCGTTTCCAATATAAGTAAAATTTTTTACTAATGGTAGTACTTGGCAAATCATTTTATATCAGAATATAAATACAACTTTAGAAGAGAAAGAGGATACAGAGTTTGTTCCTTTACCAAAGTCAGAAGAAGAGTTGGCAGATGATAAATCAGGTAAGGAATAATAAAAGAGTTATATAATGTATTTAATCTATTTTTATGGTATTAACAAAAAGTTTCTGAAAATTTTGGTATAACATTAGAGCTTGAAGTAAAAATTGTTTGAACATATAAAACTTTTTATATAAATGTCGATCTTTTAGTAATAATATATACTAATAGGATC
>JALSPK010000134.1 GCA_026986005.1 Saprospiraceae bacterium | reverse complement strand
CACACCCCCGACAGCCTCCGCCTCTACGACGCAGAGCAGCTCAAAGCTGCTGAGATTCAGACCGGATTTATCGCCCAGGAAGTGGAATCAGCCGCTAAGGAAGTGGGCTATGACTTCCACGGGGTCGACAAACCCCAAAATGAAAATGCACATTACGGCCTCCGATACGCCGAGTTCGTCGTCCCCCTCGTCAAAGCCGTACAAGAACAACAAGCCATCATCGAAAGTCAGGGAAAGACCATCGATCGATTTGAAAAGCTCATGGCCCAATACGAAAGTAATCAAGCCGTACTTACCAAACGCATCGAACAACTCGAATCCAATCAAAATATACTCACTAAAAAATAACCATCAAAATGAAAAGTCGATATTTATTGTTTCTAATAATCGCATTGTCCTTCGTGTGGGGCTGCGAAGAATGCAGGAATAATCGAATTGTAATGTCCTGCTAAAAATGAATCCAACTCAATTGTAAAAAATCTTATTCACGCTATAAAATAGAACAAAATGAATCGTATGAATTACCTTTTTACCCTACTGGCCATACTAGCTGGTTTTAACCCTAATTATGCACAAAACACGCTCGGTTTTGACCTTCAAAATTCAAGCGCCCCCCCCCTATTCCGCCACCAATAGTAGATGGCAAAATGATTCAATACAATATTTTAAGTTGGTTGGAGATAGCTTGCAATTTTATAGAAAACAACTCAATTGCATAGATGAAAAAGGACGCCTTACAGATGCACTAATTTCTGTATATGACGAAGCAAATAAGCGTTTTTATACGGCCTATAACAATACATACGAATATGACAATAAAGATCAACGCATTCACTATATAGGTCAAATCTGGGATACCATAAATAAAATATGGATAAATAGCTCAAAGATAGATTGGTCTTATAATGCCCATCGTATGGCAATACATTCCCTTACCCAAAACTGGGACAAAAACTCAAAGAAGTGGTATAACACTTACAGGCGTGAGATTACTTTCAATTCGGACGGGCTCGACACCATCCACCTACAACAAAAGTGGGATAAGACATTGGATAAATGGATAAATTTCTCCCGAAGTATTCGAACCTTCAACCCAGATGGAAAAGTCATCCTAAGCTATTATCAGACCTGGGACACAAAGAAATTGAAATGGATCTCTAGGTTTAAAGATTTATTCACATGGCAGGATCCTTCCCTACTGGAAGTTAATATCACAATGAATTATAACATTTCTAAAAACGACTGGGAAAATAAGACCTTGCGTCATTATTATCACAATGAAAAAGCGCTCTTGGATAGTCTTGTTATAAATCAGTGGAACGCCACCAACACCAAATGGGAAAAACACATAAAAGTCAACGAAACTTACGATATCAATGATAATCTGATGGTCATAATTGTAAGCCTATGGGATAAAGATATCGAAAGTTGGAACATAGGCAGAGAAGAAAAGCGCTTTTGGTCGGAAGTTATTACCACCCGTATTTCTAACCTAAAAGAAATAAGCCCATTGGTCTATCCCAATCCCTTTGATACGGATATTTTCGTTCATACAAGATCGGATTTTCCCGTCTCAAGGATAGAAATATCAGATAGGAATGGGCGTCTTTTAATCACTGCCACAAAACAAAACCACCTTGACTTGAGCGTCTTACCTGCGGGCATGTATATTCTGAAGTGCATTAGTGGACAGGCTCAAAAGAGCACGATCATTATTAAGCAATAGATTTACAATAAATGAATTGGGTACAATACTATTTGAATTTTAAGAGGTACTGGCTGCTTGCCATCGGGATAATTTCAGGATTTATGGCTTTAGGTCAACATCGGGTGTACTATGTCGGCCACAGCCTAATCAGTCTGGATATACCTTACCAGACGCGACAATTATTGGATGAAGCAGATGTGAGCAAATCCCAAAGTTGGCGAAATCCCCCATGCCCTATTATTGCCCCCTGAATCACAAGGGAAGTGTGTGATTTATCCGGTGGGGCATGCATATATACGACAACGATACCAATAATATCTATTTATCCAAATTTGTTTGGGATGATGGATTGGATAGTTGGATGCTTATCAGAAAGACCAAAGGAATGTGCTTTTCTCTCAGGGCTGATAATATTTCGGTCTTTTAGTTACTTCAAATCTGGGATATAGCGAAAATTTCATTACGGGAATATCACTTAAATCTCAAACACAAAGTTCTTGTTCTTGAAAAAACAGGAATAATATTTTCAACCAAACATAATTTCCAGCCAAATATAACACATTTGATAGCAAGTCAATAAATTTTCAAATTCATAGATAATCTTTTTGCAATTTGAAATCTGCTCTTTATTTGCTTCAATTCTTATGCAACTTTAATTTACTATCTCGACACTTTTACTATTTTCCTAAATATTGATTTCCCTTTTGTAACTAAACGAAGGTAATACATACCGGTATTTAAACGAGTCATGTTAATAGAAAGAGTAGATACCATAGGAAATGATTTTAATATCAATTTGCGAGTATCTGAATACAAATATACTTCCAATATTAATTCATTACATTTTATTGTAAAAATACCGAAAGAAGGATTTGGAAAAACTTCAATCTTAGGTATATTCCTTGCAGTTGTTGCTACAATACCATTATCAGATTGTTGAAATCCCTGATCAAAGTTAAGATTACCATTTGTCCCTCCACCTATAACGACTTCTCCCAATGTATAAGAGCCACTTATGCTGCCGCTCGAAAAGCATTCTCCATCCGCAGCAAGTACTTCAAGATTAAAATCTTGTCCTGATAGTGACATGCCTGAAAGGAGTAAAAGGAATAAGATAAGAATATTTGATTTCATTTTTCTATTTTTTTTGAATTAATTTTTTTACTAAGATTTCCAGATCGTCTATTCGTTTTTGCTGTTCATCAATTAATTTTTGTTGATCTTTGACTGCTTGGACTAAAGCAGGAAATAGAGGATCCATATTGATTGATCTAAAGTCCTTTATTGATTCATTTCCTATGTGTTCTTCATGTGTAGATACCATCTCAGGAATAATTTTTTCAACTTCCTGAGCGATAAATCCAAGTTTTCCATCCTTCAAGCCTTTGTTTTCCTTCTTATAAATGTCTTTCCAATCAAATTGAACAGGTCTTAATGCTAATATATCTTTAAGACCATAAGGAAATCCATGAATATTCCTTTTTACTCTTTCATCACTTGAAGTAGCCCAAGTCGATTGAGTTGAACGAGCTATACCCCCTACCTGAAATATATGAGAGGGGTAAGATGCCCCTCCTCCCACTTTGACACTACCTCCCTCAACTTGGAGAAAAAGTGTTCCCTCCGAACTACCTGATCCTTTCGCCATTATTTCATTTCCATCCATAGCCAAATGATTACCACTAATATCTCCAACAGTCAGAACTCCTCCTGAATTATCTCCTAAAGATATATCTGACCCACCGGTAACGGAGAGAGTTGCATTTCCAAAACCCGGCCCTAGAACAGTATTTCCCCTTAGAGTATTATAACCATCACCCCATGCTGAAATTTGATTATTTGTACTTATGTTGTATTCTACTTCAAGATAATGATTTATAAAGGTTTTGTAGTCTGTATAATTTCTCCAATAACCATCAGATCCGGAGCCTATATACTCTTTTATCCAACCGGTTTCTGCCGGCAAAACCCCAAGTCCCCATTGTTGCTGACTTTGATTATAAACCAAAACCTGGCCATCTGATGGTTGTTCAGCTGTAATAGTATTACCTCTTAGTTTCTCTGCATTCCATAGCGCATCATATCTAAGGGCAGCAACAGTTGTTTCACCATTATCATTGTCAAAGACTTGCATTCCTGAGCCCGCTAGAATTTTTTCCACCCCGTGATAATCAGATGTCTGCCATTGGCTTCCATCAAAGGTAAGATACTCTCCTTCCGAAACATTTGTTGTAGATAATTGTATTGGATTTGAAGATGTCCCATCTCCATCGATTCTTCCTTCGGTCTCTGCCAATTGACTGCCCCAACCATCTCCTCCTGTGGTTATTTCATTCAAATTTATTGAATTTCCATTGCTTATGCTCAATGTTGTACCGCTTAGGGATAATGTTTGATTATCTCTATCCTGAAGAGGTGTACTGATCCAATCTCCATCATCGTAAAGTAGCACATCTCCATTTTCAGCATCAGCTTCTTTAATATTAACAATATCTTTTGTTTTTAACCCAGGTACATAAAAAGCATAAGGAACAGCTTGTAATGGTTTTGCTCCGGTATCAATAGTCTCATTATCGACCACCATCTTCACTTGAATAGTAGCATTCCCATCTGACCAATCGAAATCCTTAAATGCTGAGGGGGTACCTGAGCCAATAACCAAATTAATCAATCCATGCTCATCGGTAGTTACTTGATGTTCCTCTACCAACACATGGGACTTGGTAGTTACAATAAAAGTAATCGCTACATTTTGGTTTGCCACTATTCCATTAGAATTTCTTACGACTGTTTGATAATTGAAACCCAGATCCTGTGCTGATAAACCAAAACTAATAATAACAATAAAAATAAATAGTAATACATTTTTCATAATAATAATTTTAATTTTTAATAAATTGTACTTTGTTAGATACTATAACATTTTTTGAAAGGATAAAATAAGTGTATCCTCCTTTCAATATATTTGCATCCAAGTAGTGCCCTATTGGGTTTTGTATAGAAGTCAACAACTTCTTATTTCCTTTTTCTGACTCCCTATAAAGATAAAGTGCTTCTCCGTTAGTAATAGACCATGACAATTCAGCCAAATTGCCAATACTTTTAAGCATTAATACTGCATTGGTCTCAGCATTGGTATCATAATACGGATTTTTAATCTTTAGTGGTTTGCTTTCTTTGTCAAAACGATTAATAACCTTAACAAAATAAGTGTCATTTTGATCTTTATTTAATACATTGTAGTGATTAATCCAAGGCGGAATAGGATAAGGGTTTAATTTTAAATGCTTTCCGTTTTTTGAAGCATACACGTTGTATCCTTTTACTTTTCCTTCATTTTTAGCTCTAAAATCCCATACTATTATATTATTATTCAATGAATCTTTGATTACATCACCTCCCATAGGTGGCTTCAATGCTTTTTTAGAAACAATTTCAAAATATAAAGTATCTGATGGTTCGCTGACATAATTTCCCGATGATTTAGCTGTCATAAACAGATTGAATATTCCTTCTTTAGCTGTATCAATTGATATGCTAAAAGAATTGTCATCCAGTTTATATGCATCAATATTTTTATATAATACGTACCTATTCGTATTTTGTTCTTCAACAAATAGCTGATACCATAATACATTTCTAGACACGTTTTCCCATTTCAGGTTTAAAATATTTCCTGACATAACTCCTGTAATATTTTGAGGAGCAAAAGGACGATCGTCATGAGTAGGAATACCGTGAACCGGTGGTGTAGGTGGACGTTGTCCAAACAGATCCTTTACAACTAGCAAATAATAACTTGCTTCATTGGCCCATTTGGGATAATCAATATAACTTGTATCTTCTGCTGATAGAGTGGCTATTAACTTATAGCCTTTGTTATAGTATCCACTTCTATATAATTCTATACTTGTTACGGTAGCCTTATAGCTCAACTTCCATCCCAATTTCAATGCTCTTTTTCCTTTTACTTCATCGACATGCAAATACCGTATCTCAGGTAATGCAACCTCACCCAAATTATGCCCATAGATTAAATCTGAAATAATCTTTTCCTTACATTGTAAACGATATTCATAGATGTTTTTTTCTATCAATGTTGTATCGAATACTACTGCTAGCAAGCTATCTCCGGCTTCTTTAAAATAAAAGCTAGTATGGATGGGCTTAAATTTGTTTTCACCAATTGGGCTGCGAAATACCTTAATGCAATCCCTAGACTTCTCCCTCGGTTTAGCCTTCCAACTAAGTTCTGGCTGAGTAATACCTTTAGATTTAGTTCCCTTCCAATATGTCTGTCCTTTTAGACTAAGTAAAGGTATAAATACTAAAAATAATAATATATATTTCATAGTGCATTTATTTTATATTTCATAGTTTAAATTTTCATTTAGGGACATGAACTCAAATCAGAGCTGTCTTCACCACAATTCCCCAAACTAATATCTACATCAAATTTGGGATCTGATGTACCAAGATGTAGACTCATACATAATTCAGCTTTTACTGCGGCAACATCAATTATTAATGATCCCTTGGTATCAATATTCATTTGACTATCTTTATATTGCCCCAATAGACTAACATTAGCTGCCGCTCCAGTTATACAATATGCATCTACCGCGGGAGGCTTACATATTACAGCTCCTCTAGCTGTTGCAAATCCCCCTATTGTCATGCTTATTGGATTTTTAAAACTTGCTTCCAAAAATACTTCCATTCCGGCATTTGTATTGATAAAAAAGGTAGGAACTCCCAAATATATCTCATCATTCCAAAATATCTTTTGAGCTCCAATAAAAATACCATGAACTTTACCTTCGGATATCTGCGTTTTATTAATTAATGATTTATTAATAAAATAACCAATTGCTAAATTTTTATGCTTATCTAATACATTATCATGCCAACCTAAGACCATAGAAGCATTAGTTACATTAAATCCACTTATAGTAAGACTTCCACTATATCCAATATAAAACCCACCACTTCCAAATCTACAAAATCCCGTTCCTCCTTTCACTAATGTTACAGGACCACAGGGAATATTTACTCTCATCATCAGAGAGCCATTTATGCTTTGGTCGCTCCAATTATACGTCATATCCAACTTACCGATACCAATGTCTATATTATCAATTTTAGCCTCATCATTATCAATATCTATAGCACCATGAACTATAAACTTAAACTCATTCTCTTTCCCATTCATCCCATCGCTATTTGAACTTAGTGCCTTTAATTGCATTGGCTTCCATTTATTGGATGTTACTATTTGCTCCCCACTTTTTATAACAAGAGATTTATCAAGATCTCCTGTTGGAAATATTTGAAATTTACCATTATTATCTTCAAATTTACCTTCCGAGTCAGTCTTTATGATTTTTATCTTACAAGAATTAGGTTTTTTAGTCAAAAGCCCTCTTAGTACAATAGACTCCCCCTCACTCTCCATAGCACTACTTGGATTCAATGCAATATCCACATATGTCTCAAACAGGCTATGGTTGATTATCTGGCGAGAAGTGTCAAATTTGATATGAACACCCCCATAAGTATCAGCAACAGCATCCAAAGAAATCATTTCATGCTTAATGCTATTTCCTTTTTTAGTATATTTCAGTATAGTGCCAGGCAACTCAAGATTAGGTATATGCACATCAGGTTGTCCTTGAATATTTAGTACTCCATCAAGAGTTTGAATTCCTAAGATAGTGAAATCAATAATATTTTGATATTTTACTTCCATGGAAATAGCCATAGATGGTGTTTTATCAGCACTTCCCAAAGTAATATTATCAAACGCCAAGCGTTTATTGCTACCTGTCAACCCGGGCAATGGGTTGGTCTGTGCAGCATACCCTCCAGCGGCAGAGGTTACAGTAATAATGTATTGACCATTTGTAGCTGACCCTTCATCATAAAAAAATGATATATTTGACTTAGAGCTAATATTAAGATCCACAACTCCACCTAAGGTCAATCCTCCTTTAGAGCTAACTTCTCCCTCAGCCAATTCATCATACTTTACTCTCATCCCTTTGACTCTAAAGTCAACTCCTTGATGAGTGTTAATAAGGACTTCTTTAAGGATAAAAGCTTCTTCATTCTTATCAAAGGTCCATCCTTTTTTATCAATAACATCCCAATTATCTATTTTGAAGTTTAACTTATTGTCTGCTGTTTTTACAAAATCTGCTGTAGTGGAGGTAATGAGTATCTCTCCAATTTTGAAATTAAGATTTGATGGAGTACAATTTTTTATATCGGTCTGTATGCTTGCTGATAAATGTATTTCATCCCCTTCCATAAAGGACATTGTTCTCTCTCCAACAGCCGAAAAGCCAAATAAATGAAAATCAGTAATATCAGATTGGACTTTTTTCCTCCATCTATTACTAAAACTGAATTGAAAAACTCCAAACTTTTCTTTATCATTATTTGTCTTTTTATCGTTTCTACATGCTACAACAAATTTTCTCGTACCGTTTCCGATGAATAGGTCGCCACTATAATCGTAAGATGACTTGAAAGAACTTGCTTCAATACGCATCATCCCTTCAATAAACCCAGTTTCTGAGTTTCCATTTTTCACAAGATGCAAATTTGGATTGGAACCATAACCGGATGCCATAAATAGCACTCCATCAAATACGTTATTAACTTTAAAATTTATTTCGTTAGTAAATAGTGTAATGGAATTGGTTGTAGGCAGAAATCCTTCTCCAGCATTTTTTTTCAAAACTATATTATAAAAGTAAATTCTTTGATCTTTATCTGCCAATTGAAAACCATCAGCCATTGGTATATCATAAAAATAACCGGATATTTTAATTCTGCTTGAAGAAATTTTGTGAATTGTATTAATTGCTAGTGGATATCCCCATATATTATTAATTTTAGGCACTCTTTCCAATTGTGTGATTATGAATGGCACTTCAGTATCATATCCAAAATTAATTGCTTTCCGAGCAACTTTGTACGCAAATCCAGCAGAGGGGTCAGTCTCTTTGAATACTTCAATAGTATTCCACTCAGATTGATCATCTGTTGGAATACCTTTTAAAGTATAATTTCCATTATCATCTGTTGTTGTAGATATATACTTTGAAGCACCTTTATATTCGCCAATAAAAACTGATACTTTAGCCCCCTTTACAGCTTGATTCGTTGTCTTATCTACAACCTGACCATTTAATGTATAACCTTTGTATAACTTTACTTTTTTAGTTCCTTCCGAGCTGCTATTTGGAAGGTGTATAACCTCGTGATATTCCATATACTCTTTGTTATTGGGATAAACCGACAATGTAAAATCCGAAGCTTGGGAAGGAAACTTAAAAAATGCTACTCCATTTTGAGTTATTGTAGAAACGTCTCCTATACTTACTCTTGCAATCAATTTTTGCCCAACAGGCCCAACAACAACTACCCTAATTCTGTGAAGCTTTTTATATACTGTTATTTTCCCAACATCAAAATATTCCGGGCCAATATCAATGAGTGTAGGATCCTTAGCAGGGATGTTCTTAAATAGAAATCCACCAAAATATTTACTGGACAATGGCGAGGCAATAAATAATTGACCTCCGGTAGGAGTAAACATTTTAAATCGTTGAGTAAATTTATAAAAAATCCCGGCTTTACGTATTCCTAATTGAGTTTTATAATAAGCACCATCAATGATATTGACATAAGATTCGACTCCATTGTTATCTTCATCCTCAACAAGTCCTGAAACTTTGGAATCAGGGAAAAGGTCTATATCTCCCAGCCACCAAAACTGTCCCAAAGATAGCACAGCAGGACTCTCATCACTATCAATATTTGGTCTTAATATCCTATTATATCCCTTTTTCCATATAGACAAATACCTTTTAGGACCTATAGCAATGCCCTTTTTATGTTTTACCCACAAATTCGTAAACCTAAACCAGCCTCCAGAACCAGTATTGAGCATTTTTTCTACAATTCTAGAACCTCCTTGTTTGTTATATAGACTAACAGTAGCTCCCTTTAGCCCGGGAACATTTACTGATTTAGTTTTAGTGCTGGAGGATTTTTCTCTTACACGTCCTTTAATCTCAGGTGGGTGGGGAATTAGATAAGTTTTGAAACCATATACTGGAATGATATAATTAGGACTCCAAATTTGAGTAGTATCCTTCACATCTTCATCCTCATATTCATAATTATGAACAGAAGCACTCAATAGACCTACCTTCGTTTTGTAATTGTAAAAAGTGTTTGGTTCGTAACCGGTTTTAAGTTTAGTTTCGTCACGTGTTCGAACTTGAAAATAATACTCTGACGGTGATTTTGAAAGAAACTCTAATTTGACAATCCCTTTATCATCAGTCTTTGCTTTACACACTATTTTCACCCTTTTCCCTCCAATGTACCGCCATTCATGAAGTTCTTGTCCTTCCAGTTTTAATATTTCTTTTCTTTCACCATCAAAAGATGACTTTTCTCTAAAAACAGTAACCTCTGCGCCAGGAATTATTCCTTTTTGATCAAATAATTTTTTATTACTAACAGCAGAACTTACTGTTATTTGTACATGAAAAGCACGAATTAATGAAATTTGGTCAGGCAGTTGTATAGCATCGTTTACTTTAGGTAATATAATAGTATTGGGGCTGGTAAATCTTTCATAATTATCAGTAACTACCAGTACATATGCAAAATAGAGGTCTCCTGTAGCAACACGATTTTGTTTGATATTATTTTTAATGCCTGTACGATATGTCTCAATTGTACCTTCCATTCTAAACCATTTTACATTTGCAGCAATAAATCCGGTTGGTTTTGGCAAATGAAATGTTTTCTCAAAATTACCATTTCTGTCAGTTGTTGTCACTACTGTGGGAATGTTTTTCAAATAATCAGTATTGAGTTTTCCAAATTTATAAGTTAGTGTATTTAAAATCTTATCATTCTGCTCCGGCTTTCCCATTACTACAAAGGGAACTACATCACCATTTTCTAGAGTAGCATTACGTAATACTAAAGAGGGCACAAACTGAATAGTCATATTGGAAAGAGGAATCGCTCCTTCTTTTGACTCTTTATCTTTTTCATAATATTTGTTCCATGAAGGAATGGAAGCCTTATTAATAATAATGTCATTACCTATACCAAAAATAGAATTGTTCGAATTATCATTAAAAGTAGAAGTAGTAGAGAAATTAAAATCATTAAAACTCATACCGCCAGTTGATATCATAGACGAAGTAAAAGGGATAAAAGTTTGTAAAGATTTCGTCTCCATATGATCTTTAGGCATTTTACACAAAAGCTTACCTGAGATAGTACAATTATTTAATTTTGTCAGTAGTGTAAATCCGACTGCTATATCGTCTCCATCGTTAGGAATTGTATCTTTTGTTGTACCAAAACTCCCATAGACAAAACTACAAACTTCACCAAATCCCTGATTCCTATAAACTTTTTCACCCGAAGGGTCAACGGATTTAACCCTGACAGCATATTTGTGTCCTTCTATGAGTTGAGGATCAGCGGCTCCAAAATTATAACTAAATTCCTTAACCTGTTTTTCAAAAAAAACCGGCTCAATTATAGATTCCATCGCCGATTCAGGAGATTGTTCTTCAATAACTTCAACAATCTGAAGAATATATTCCGTATTAGGCAAAGCCCCCGGAGAAATAGACCATGAAAATGTGATATTTTGCGGAATTGAAGCTATAACAGTATCACCACAAGCAGGTGTTGTAATGATAGAAGGCTCAATATTTTGAACATAGATATCGGCACAACCCTGTGGTTCTCCTTCACTTACCTGCGTATCATTTTCCCAATTAAATGCTTGAATACATACCTGATAATGTCCTTCAGGTAATCCTTCGACTCCAATAATATCATTTACTTCTATACCGGTGACATCCACATTGTCAAAATTAAGATAAGGATCTAGATCCCCTCCTGTCAATTGCATGGTTTGACCTGCCAAAACGATGAAAGGCTCTGAAGGTCTAAAATTTGATTGCGTCATAATTTCAACTCCATTATCACCAATAATACTACCTCTAAAATAAAATTCAATATCTATATTACTTGTATTTTTTATAGATAGAACCAGTTTATTATCATATTGTAGATAATCTTCAAAATATGGAGAATACGGAGGATTTACAAAAGTATTTACAATTAATTGGCTGTTGGCATTGATTATATAAAAACTGATGCAAAATAATAAAAATACTCTTTTCATTTCCTTGATTTTTTAGTAGTGAATCTATATGAATATGTTGTTCTTATATTATTTTCTGTAAATGAAGAAGACACTTCATTGTGTAAAGATTTATTTACTAATCTATAATAAGATATTGTGATAGAATGATTTTTGAAAAACGACCATTTCAGATTGGATGATATTCTTGAAGTAAAACCATTTTTTGTATTTTCATATTTATTTTGATTGTAAAAGAAACTAGCATTTACAGATATTCCTTTTTTATTAAATCTTTTATTAAGTCCAAAACTAAATCCATTGGATTCAGCAATCCCTGCACTCAATATGCTTGTATTCTTATTCCAACCAATTCTACCACTCCACCCCGTTTTGTGATTTGCTATATAGTTAATTGTATACGATTTGGTTTTTATGCTTGTATATACAACAGTAAACTTATTTTTATCATCTAAGGTTTGGTTGCTATAAATCAATGATATATTATGATTCAACCCAGCAGCTTCAATATTTACATTGGGGTTAATAATTAAACTTTTCATGATATTATTGAGTCTTGTAGTATCCGAAATACTTATTAGCTTCGAATCCTGCAATAGCCCAAAATTACTATATTGAGCCATCAATCCAAAAAATTTATTAGGCCTTAAAAGTATATTGGATGAAAAAACAGTACGTTTAGTAGTTTGAAGTTTTTGTTCATGAACATTATCATTTTCTATTCCATATCTAAAACTAAAATAATATTTCCTATCAGCTAAAGAGATAAAAGATCCAACACTAATATGCGATATATCGGTTCGAAGATAATAAGTCCCCAAACTTGTATAATTGGGATCGATATTTTTATATTTCATATCAATACCAAATCTTTTGGATTTATAATTTAAGCTTAACTCTTTGGCAACACAAATTTGTGCAGATACCTTTGGTGTGAATATTATTTTTGCAAACTTGATCACACCGCTAGTAGAATCAATACTGATATCATCATTGCGACTATCTCTATTTAGCCCTGACACACCTAAATCCAATTTGAACTTCCATTTTTTTGAAATCTTTATCAAACCTTTCAATCCAAGTACTGTATTTTCTTTTGGCTTAAGCCTTAAACGTTGTACAGAATCAAGTGATTTTATATCATCTTTCGCTTTAAAATAGACAAAATCAATATAAGTTTTAGTATTACCGAATCCCAATTTTATAGCATATCCGGTTCTTTTAAAAGAAGGTCTTGATGCTATTCGATAATTTGTTGTCGTATCCGGATTTGTAGCTTTTAAAAATCTTCCTTGAACATAACCTAACCTGATTTTTCCAAGGTTTGTTTCTCCTCCAAGACCATAAAATCTGTGCCCACCCATAGAGTATTTTGACCAATTAATAGATCGATGGCCGATATGCAATTTTATACCCTTATATTTAGGGCTAATACCGTATTGATTGAAAGGTTGACTGAAATTTCTTCTATAATTTGAAAATAACACCCCAAATGGCAGAACAAAGCTTCCGATGTGCAACGAAGGACTACCGTTCAACACATAAGAGAATGCGGGTTTTCGTGCATCAATACCATTAATGGTATTAAAGGTAGTGCTTATTGACACCCTACCACTAACATAAACTTCCTGAGCAAAATCCAGTTCGCAAAAAAATAAAAAAACCAATATAACAATCAAGTACTTTTTCACATCTATACAATTTGAAAAAATTTAATTTTAGCAATATTACATAAAAACAACATTCAATTCATAAACAAATGAGTAGTTAGCATAAAATTAAGGATAGATTACAGAAATGAAAATTAAATACGTCCAATAAAAAATAGTGCAAATCTAATTGGGGCGATTTTAAATTATAGTTTACATATGACATAAAAAAAAATAAAATCCAGGCAAATTTTGTTTAAAAATTAGTAACCGGTCGATTTTTTTAGTATTTGGCACAATAAAAATATGGTTATTTAATCTCAAAATTTTATCATTGTCAAATAGTTTTTATAAAATAAAAAATTATACCTTTGGGGTTGTATGAGTTGTAGCTATAATATAAAACTATTTATTTTGCCTCGTATCACAGGAATCGTCAGAATGACATTTCTTACACTTTTTCTTTTCAATATTTTTATTCGCTCGTCTTTTTCTCAATACAACTTTACCAATTTTGACCATAGGGATGGCTTATATTACAAACATATTAAAAAAATTAGACAAGATTCTTTAGGTTATATTTGGCTGGGATGCTCAGAAGGATTAGTGAAGTATGACGGTCAAAACTTTGAATATTTTACTTCTTTAGATGAAGATTCTTCAACTATTTCCAGCAATGATATACTAAGTATAACTTGCATGGACGAAAAAACCATTTTGATTAGTACTCACGAGGGAGGGCTTAACAAATTGAACACAAGAACAAATAAAGCTAAAAGATTTTACTATTATCCTAAAGAATCTGATTCAATCGGCATTATGCCTTTTTTTAAGATTTATATAGACAAAAATCAAAAAATATGGCTTGGAAGTCAAAATAGAGGATTGTCTTATCTTAAAAATGGAATGAAAGATATTGTTTTTCCTGTATGTAATCCCTTGAAGTGGCACGTTAGAGATATTATACCTTGCCCCAACACAGATTCTATTTATGTATCAGCAGGATTTGAATTATATGTATGCGATATTAACACAGGTTGCTGTAACGTTATTGAAGAAACAATAAGCGACCAACTTATATGGAACAGAATTTTGTTGGATTCAAAAGGAATTGTTTGGAGTGCTAGATATTCAGATGGTTTAACATCATTCAATCCAAAAACAAAATCAGTACAACATTATATACAACCCAATAGTGTCAATTCGAATATTATTATTGATGATCATGATAGAATTTGGCTTGGAACGAAAGGATTAGGATTGAAAATTTTTGATACAAATTCAAAAACATGGGAGATTGTATTGCCTAAAAACAATAAAAGCATACCAAGTAAATTTATTGAATCCATCTATAAAGATCATGCAGGAGGAATATGGCTAGGAACATCGGAAGGTATCAGTTATTTGAATCCGGACAATCAAAATATCACCGGTATAAGTATTACAGAGCCGGGGTCAGATATAAATTTTTATATTCACGATTATTATGAGGAATCAGATAGCTTTAACATATTGGTAAATGCATATTTTGACAAAGTAATATATAAAGACAATAGTGATAGCATTTATAAAACTTTTGATTTAAACGATAGAACAAAGCATTTTAGAAGCCCTCACCTTATTGAACAAAAAGGTAATGACATTTATATTTTTTTTAAAAACGGAATAGCCAAAGTAAATAAAAAAACAAAAAGTTTATCAAAATTAGAATTGGGCAGATATAGTAAGGAAATTGAGAAGGATGGTTATTTTTCCGTAGCGCATACAGAACAAGATAAACTAATATTCACCAAACCACCAAATCTACTTTTTTATCTTAACTTATTCAACAATGTCATAGATTCATTTCATATTGGTTCATCTAATAGTAAAACTGAATTTTCTCGAGGACTCTTTTACCAAGACATGTCCAATGTTTGGATAGAAAAAAATGCCAAATTATTATGTTATAATTTAGTGTCTAGAAAATTAAATAATTCCATCGGTAGTGAAATTAATGCATATTTAAAAAATGGTATTAATGAAATAATCGTTGACAAGAAAGGCACAATTTGGGTTGCTACCTGGAGCAATGGTCTTTTTAGGTTTGGATTAAAAAACAATAAGCTATATTTATCAAAAAAATATACAACTCGTGATGGATTGATAAATAATCGCATTAATAGTCTTGTGATAACTCCTAATGGAAGTGTTTTTGCATCTTCTGCTTCAGGTCTTTCATTATTTCTTCCAAATATCAATAGGTTCTCAAATTTCACCAAAGAAAATGGATTATTGGATAATAATATCATTGGCATGAGATATATCGACGATAAATTAGTTTTATTTCATGAATTAGGTTATTCAAAACTTAACACAAAGAACTGTTACAAATATAGAAAACCGACAAAACCTATTATAAAATCAATTACATCAGGTGATAGTCTTACCCATATTAATGGAAACAAGATAAAAAATAAATTATATTTTCAATATGAAAAAAATGATATTTCAATAGAATTTACAACGATCAACTTCAGTAATCCTAACAGAATAAAATATCAATACAAATTAGAAGGAATCCATGATTGGAAAAAACCAGCAGTTAAAGTGAAAGTTGCAAACTACCCTAATTTAAACCCGGGGAACTATACATTTTTAGTTAAGTCAAAAAACGAATCTCAAATATGGAGTTCCCCCGTACGATTATCTTTTTCCATCGTTCCTCCATTTTGGAGAACATGGTGGTTTATTATATTTTCAAGCAGTTTACTTCTTGCAATTCTTTATATTTTTCATTCATGGAATACTAAACGATTGAAATTAAAAGAACATTTAAAATCAGAATATGAGAAACAGCTAGCTTGTCTAGAATTAAAAGCTTTACGTTCTCAAATGAATCCTCATTTTATGTTTAATAGCCTTAACTCCATAAAGAACTACATCTTAAAACACGAACCGATATTAGCAGCTGAATACCTCTCTAACTTTTCTCACTTAATACGTTTAATTTTACAATACTCTAGAGAAAGACAGATCTCTCTAAAGGAAGAAATAGACATGATCAAATTGTATGTGGATCTGGAAAAATTAAGATTTAAAGATAAATTCATAACAGATTATAGAATAGATAAATCTATTGACTTGACTAAAGTAAATATACCTCCTATGATACTACAGCCGCACATAGAAAATGCTATTTGGCATGGTCTGCTCCATAAAGAAAAAGACAGAAAACTAACAATAAGATTCTTTTTACAAAATAATTTTGTAATTTGCGAGATAGAAGATAATGGTATTGGGAGAATCAAAGCAAAAGAAATAAAAAGCAAATCTTTTTTAAAGTATAAATCGATGGGGCTTGGAATAACTAAAGAGAGAATATCCCTTTTAAATTCGACAAGCATCTTGGGGATAAAAACGGAAATTATAGATAAATATAACGATAAAAATCAACCTTTAGGAACACTAATCAAAATATCAATGCCTTATGAGAACCCTAATAATTGATGATGAAAGAGATAGTTTAGAGTCTTTGTCTATTGAATTAAATGCTTATTGTCCCAAAATAGAAATCATAGGGACATATGATAGTCCATTCAATGGCTTGGATGCAATAAATGAAATGCAACCTGAATTGGTAATGATAGATATAGAAATGCCAAAATTGTCAGGTTTTGAATTACTTCAATCATTAGATGATATTAATTTTGATTTAATCTTTATCACGGCATTTGATGAATATGCAATTAGAGCTTTTGAGTTTAATGCAATAGACTATCTGCTCAAACCGATAAGAAAAGTTCAGTTGGTTAACTCAATACAAAAAGTAATTGATAAAAAAAATGAAAAACTTGATGCTAGTCATTTGAAAGCATTAGTCAACAATTTAAATTTACAGATCAACCAAAAAAGCTTTAAAAGTATAGCACTTCCAACATCTTCAGGTTTTGAATTCATAAAAATAGAAGATATTATCTATGCAAAATCAGAAAGCAATTACACTTGGATTTATACAAATCATAAGAAAAAGTTTATCATTTCAAAAACACTAAAAGAGTTTGTACAAATGCTACCCTTATCTCAATTTTTTAGAGCTCATCAATCTTATTATGTCAATATGAATCATGTTTTTAAATATATAAGGGGAGATGGAGGATATCTGATTCTTAACAACAATGTTCAAATCCCTGTAAGCAGAGCAAATAAAAAAGTTCTGTTAAGTTTTTTACAAGGATTTGATTAATTAGCGTCTGCCTCTAAGGTGCTTTATTTTTTTTAACAGAGATTTTGTGACGAAACACTATATAAAAAACAGAATAAAATGCATAAATACGTAATAGCAATTTTAGTAACTCTTCTGTTATCAAATTGTAAAAGTCAGAATCATACAAATTCACCAATAATGAACAATCATAAATATACAAACAAACTAATAAATGAATCTAGTCCATACCTCCTTCAACATGCTCATAATCCCGTAAATTGGGAAGCATGGCATCCAGCTGTTTTGGCTAAAGCTAAAGCTGAAAACAAGTTAATTATTATCTCTATTGGCTATGCTGCATGCCACTGGTGTCATGTAATGGAACACGAAAGTTTTGAAGATACCACTATTGCCAAGCTGATGAATGACAATTTCATTTGTATTAAAATAGATCGTGAAGAAAGACCCGATATTGATCAGGTTTATATGACAGCTGTTCAAATCTTGACTGGTAGAGGAGGTTGGCCTCTCAACATTGTTGCTTTACCTGACGGAAGACCTGTCTGGGGTGGCACATATTTCACCAAAAACAATTGGGCAAACGCTCTAGAACAATTAGCGAAAATGCATATTACTAATCCGGAACAATTAGAAGATTATGCTGAAGGGTTGACCAATAAAGTTAAACAAGCAGATTTAATCACAGTAAATAAGGGTAAAGCAATTTTTACAAAGGATTATCTTAAAAAGACTGTTGATAAATGGGCAAATAGCTTTGATAAAAAAAATGGAGGAACTGTAAGAACACCAAAATTTCCACTACCAAATAATTATGAGTTCTTATTGAGATATGCTATTCAAGCCAATGATAATGACATTATGAAAATGGTGAATTTGACTCTTACTAAAATGTCTCAAGGTGGAATTTATGACCAAATCGGAGGTGGTTTTTCAAGGTATTCAACCGATGGTAAATGGCATATCCCCCATTTTGAAAAGATGCTATATGACAATGCACAATTGGTCAGCCTTTATTCCAAAGCATACACTCATGACAAAAATAATGTTTACAAAGATGTAGTTATAGAATCTTTAAATTTTGTTGAAAGAGAGTTAATGGGAAGTGAGAATAATTTTTACTCTTCTCTAGATGCCGATAGCGATGATGGATCAGGGCATTTAGAAGAAGGAGCTTATTATGTTTGGACAAAAGATGAACTTAAGCAATTATTGGGAGAAGATTTTAAGCTATTCAAGGAGTATTACAATGTAAACAATTATGGTAGATGGGAACATGGATATTATGTATTGATAAAAAATAAAACTGATGATGAATTTGTAGATGAATATAATATTGACTTAGCAAAACTAAAGAATAAAGTTGCATCGTGGAAAAAGCTACTATACGATTACAGGAGCAATAGATCAAAACCACGGTTAGATGACAAAACCCTGACTTCTTGGAATGCATTAATGCTCAAAGCCTATGTTGAAGCCTATAATGCCTTTGGTGATAATCACTTTTTGGAAATAGCATTAAAAAATGCAAATTTCATTATTAAAAAACAAATGAATCCGGATAGTAGCTTGTACCACAATTATAAAAATGGAAAAAGCACGATCAATGCTCATCTTGAAGATTATGCACTTGTC
Source organism: Saprospiraceae bacterium (assembly GCA_026986005.1). Taxonomy (GTDB): domain Bacteria; phylum Bacteroidota; class Bacteroidia; order Chitinophagales; family Saprospiraceae; genus JADJGA01. Next base: position 14,078 of record JALSPK010000134.1, on the reverse strand, counting down.
ATAGATGCATTTATAAGTTTATATCAAGCCACTATTGAAGAAAAATGGCTTGACTTAGCCAGGTCACTTTCAGAATATACAATTTTGCATTTTCATGACAAACAAAGCAATATGTTTTTCTTTACTTCTGACCAAGATCCGGCTATGATTACTCGAAAAATCGAAACTTATGATGGTGTCATACCCAGTTCCAACTCTGTAATGGCAATCAATTTATTTAAACTTAGTCATTATTTTGAAAACAAAACATACAAAGAAATAGCTGAACAAATGCTAAAAAACACATTAAGACAAGCATCAAATTATGGCTCAGGATTTTCAAATTGGCTATTATTATATAGTGATTTTGTAGGAGAATTTTATGAAATTGCAATCATCGGAGAAAAAGCTTTAAAGTATATCAAAGAATTAAATAAAAAGTACTTGCCTAATGCAATCATTGCCGCAAGCAAGGCAGAAAGTAATTTACCTTTATTAAAAAATAGATTTATAAATGGTAAAACGCTAATATATATTTGTATTGATGGTGCATGTCTGATGCCAAATGAAAACCTACAGACATCACTAAAGCAAGTCGTACCAACATGGGATCAAAACTATTGATAATTTAATGAGGTAAATTCAATTCAAAATTTAAATACAAGTTCCAGCCCATCATAAGCCAGTTGTACATTTTCAGGTAAGAGGCCACCAATATCTTCAGTAGGAGGAAAATTGTGGCTTAAATGTGTCAAGTAAGCTTTTTTTGGATTTATTCGCTTTATAAAATCAAGTGCTTCTCTCAAGTTAAAATGAATGCTGTGAGATCTATTTACAAGAAGTGAATTTACAACGAGGTATTTTGTTCCTTTAATTAATTTCACTTGATCATCATCTATATATTTTGCATCTGTAACATATGTAAAATCACCGATTCTATATGCTAAAATTGGCATTGAGCCATGCAGCACTTCTATCGGTACTATTTCCAATCCATCCACATCAAAAGATTTACCCTTTTCCAATTCGATTAATTCAAACTTTGGAGCTCCGGGATAAGGTCTCTTTTCAAAGGAGTAGTAAAATCTGGTTTTCACATCACTCAAAGTATCCTTACTACCATAAATCGGCATATTGTTCCTTTGAATATAATTAAACGGTCTAACATCATCCAATCCTCCCACATGATCATTATGCTTATGTGTCAATAAAATAAAATCTATTTCTTCAATACTATTTGACAATACTTGCTGTCTGAAGTCGGGACCACAATCTATCACAAATTTTTTGTTTCTATACTCAATGTAAATAGAACTTCTCAATCTCTTATCTTTGGAATTTTTTGAAGAGCAAGTATCACAATGACATGTTGGCACAGGCACTCCCAAAGACGGTCCGGTTCCAAGGAATATTATTTTCATTCTTCTTCATTTTTAGCTAAACCTATTCCTAAAACCAAGCCGTTTTTTACAAGAAATCGATAAAATCGTTTTGATTTTTTAGTCAATATATGCTGATCCAACTGAATAATATCCATTATTTCCAACATTGCATTAATCCTAGCTTCTATATCAAAAAACTTATTAATGACAATAATCTTCCTGTTTTTTACTAATGCATATCCTGATTTAAAATTACCTCTTTCGAAACGCACAATATAGCCTGATTCATTAAATATTTCCGTAAGTTTATTTATATTTGCTCTTGTATAACTAAACATTTTGATTTTATTTACAGCAAAGATAGTCATTTTTTATATATTGTGAGTCGTGTTTATATTTTAAAAAACATCAAACATCAGTAAATAGCTCGGTTTTTTACTTGTACTATTATTGCATGCACAATTCAAAATAATATATACCTTTTTATTCAATCTCACGTTTAAAAACAAATCATTTATTATATTTGTACATATTTTAAAAATCAATACATGAGTAAGTATCATTTTTTATTATTTATTTTGTCCTTCAGTTTTACCCAGACCGCAATAGCTCAAAAATTTAGTGGAGAGTTGATTTTGGGTTTCAATGCTGCTCAAATAGATGGAGATCAGCTTGCCGGATACAACAAATTGGGATTTGATACAGGCTTGGGCATATCTTACGATCTTGAAAATAACTGGCTAGTCAATTTTAATTTTTTATTCAGCCAAAGGGGAAGTCATACAAAAATCGGTCAACCAGTAAGAAGCATAACTCTCAACTATATTGAACTTCCTGTTTATGTATCTTATCAGGACTGGTATATAGAGGATGATGAATATTACAAGGTTCAAGGCTTTGCAGGCATATCGTTTGGGAGATTATTTGGCACAAAAAACAGTTTGGGAGATCCTGATATAGAAGAAGGCAATTTCTTAAAAAACGACATCAGTTTTCTATTGGGTGCTAAGTATTTTTTCAGCAAACACTGGGGGTTGACAGGTAGATATACTCGTTCAATTAATAGAATGTACAAGCATCCTGATGATGGGACAAAAAGTCTTTTGAGCTATTTTTTAAATTTTGGATTAATATATAAATTTTAAGAACATGAACAAACTATTATTTCTATCAATAATTGCTATTAGCATATTTTCGTGTAAAGAAAATGACACAAAATCTAAAGAAAAAATAACACAAAATAAAATTGTCGAAACTGCCTCCTACAAGGCATCAAGAGACATTGACAAACTATTGGCAAAATATACCACATTCAGACTTACGACTGATATAAGTAAATATACAGACAAAGAAAAAATTCTATTGAAGCATCTTATCAATGCAGCAAAAGTGATGGACGGTATGTTTTGGGTAGAAGCATACGGTAATAAAACAAGATTTTTAAATAAAATTTCAGACTCAAAACTTAAAAAATTTGCTATTATTAATTATGGTCCTTGGGACAGACTTGGAGGTAATGAATCTTTTATCAAAGGAATAGCTAAAAAACCATTGGGAGCCAACTTTTACCCTAAAGACATGACTAAAGAAGAATTTGAAGCGGCAGACATAAAAGATAAAGAGAGTTTATACACATTTATCAAAAGGGACGAAAATGGCAAACTCTTTTCCGTACCGTATTACAAAGCATTCAAAAAAGAAGTATGGTATGTTGCAGATATGCTTTTGACTGCAAGCCATTATGCCAAAGATGCCGGATTCATCAACTACTTAAGACTACGGGCTGAAGCACTAAAACACGATAACTATCAGTTGAGCGATATGGCGTGGCTAGATATGAAAGACAATAAGTTTGACATTGTAATAGGCCCAATAGAAAATTATGAAGATGCTTTATTTGGATACAAGGCAGCGCATGAGGCATATGTCTTGATAAAAGATATGGATTGGAGCAAGAGGTTAAAGAAATTTGCCAAGTTCTTACCTGAACTACAAAGAGGGCTTCCTGTTGATGACAAATACAAACAAGAAAAACCCGGAAGTGATGTTGAATTGAATGCTTATGATGTTGTTTATTACGCAGGAGATTGCAATGCAGGAAGCAAAACTATAGCTATCAATTTGCCAAATGACGAAGAAGTTCAACTTCAAAAAGGTACTAGAAGATTGCAACTTAAAAATGCAATGAAAGCGAAATTTGATAAAATTTTAATGCCAATTGCAGATGAATTAATCGACCCAGACCAAAAGAAAAGAATAAATTTTAATGCATTTTTCTCCAATACAATGTTTCATGAAGTAGCTCACGGATTGGGTATTAAGAACACATTAGACGGTAAGGGAACTGTAAGAAAAGCCTTAAAAGAGCTATATTCGGCTTTGGAAGAAGGGAAGGCTGACATGCTGGGTTTGTATATGATAAGACAATTGCACAAGAAAGGACAAATTGAAGGAGACCTAAAAGATTTTTATACCACTTTCATGACTAGTATATTCAGGTCGATAAGGTTTGGTGCTTCATCAGCTCACGGAAGAGCAAATTTGATAAGATTCAATTTCTTTAAAGAACTAGGCGCTTTTGCCAAAAATAAGACAACAAACAAATACAAAATTGACTACAAGAACTTTGAAAAAGCAATGGATTTGCTATCAACAAAGATTCTTACACTTCAAGGAGATGGTGATTATAATAAGGTAAAACAATTTGTAGAAAAATACGGTAAAATGGGCAAAACACTACAATCAGACATTAATTCATTATCAGCAAAAGGTATTCCTGTCGATGTGATATTTGAACAAGGTATTGATGTATTAGGTCTTTAATATTTGCCTAGTGTCATGCCAAGTGTATAATGCCGTATAAACAGCAGGAATTTTTGTGTAGAACAGGTACAAAATTTTCAGCGTAACTTGTCCCAAATTCACTTTGGAAGCCTTAGCAAAGGTTAAATTTTTTAACGAAGCTATGCGCAAAAAGAACAAGATTTGGTGCGTCAGAATACGCTTGACACGACACTAACCGTGTTTTTTGCCGGACTATTTCAATAATCAATCAAGATTATTGAGCATATCGTCTATGTTGTACATTTCATCTAACAGGTCATCCCTGTAAATTCGTATATCAGGAATTCTTCTCACATGTTTTCGTATACGTTTCACTAATTCGTATTTTAAAGTTGCTGTATGTTGTAATATTAAATCAAATACAGCATCTTTATCATCTGTATTGAATATACTAACATATATTTTTGCCAGTCTTAAATCCGGTGACATTTTAACATCTGTAACTGAAACCAATGCATCACCATAAATATATAATCCTTCATTCGTTAGAACTATACTAAAATTTCTCTTTATCAGCGCTGCGACTTGCTCTTGCCTTTTTGATGCCATAATAATTGTTTTATTACGCAAAGATAAAGAATGTTTAATTTATCCCTACCACAATAATGGATTATTTTAATATAAAAATATAAAGAGGTGACCATAGCCACCTCTTTATTAAATAATTTAACAATCTATTCGTATTATCTGATCAGAGTAACATCTCCTGACACAAAATCATCTTTATTATCACTCCATGTGAACTCTACTAAATAGACATATACTCCCTGCATTGCTTTCTTTCCATTGTAATCTCCATTCCAAAAGTGGTTCTTCCTATCTTGGAATGAGAAGTCTTTGTCGCTATATATCAAATTACCCCATCTGTCCCAAACTTTGAAAGTTCTTATATGCTTGACATTTTTACCGTCTTTCACAAAGAATTTATCATTTTTACCATCGCCATCCGGAGTAAATACATTAGGTACCTCAATATCTTTTGTGATTGCAACTGTAACAGTATGACAGACATCTCCTGTACAACCTTCATTGTCCTCTACCTCTACGCAATATACCCCCTTATCAGAAACTATTAAGAAATTACTATGTACAGTATCAATAGGCTCACCATCTTTTGTCCAATTGTATATCCTTATATCGTCAACTCCCCTACCCGCAACATTCGCAAATAATGTGTCACTAGCTCCATTTTGAAGAACAGAAGCTCCGGATATACTAGCAACAATCTCTGGTTTAATGTCTACCTCAATATCTTTCTCTGTAGAACAACCCAAGGATGAAAGAACCTTCAATACATATGTTCCTGATTGAGAAGTACTATATTCTCTATTAGTGCCTAAAATATCAGTCTCACCTTTCTTTGTCCATTCATATCTATCTGCTTCATTCTTGGCATGAAGCGTGACTGGCTTTTCTTCAAAACACGCTGTCACATCTCCTGCATCAGCGATTGGAGTAGGATCAACAATGATACTAACTCTGGCACTCTTATCCGGACAAGGATCAACTCCAACCAATTTGTATTCAAAGATAAATTCTCCGACATTTTGCCCATCCGTATTAAATGTACCGGCTGTAGCATCAAATGCACCTCCTGTACTTGGTATTGTTGAAACTTCAGTCCATACACCACCAGCATCTCCACCTATTAACAGTCCACCGAGATCAAACTCTTCACTCGTTCCCTCACATACATGTTGAGGTTGAGGTGTTCCCGGATTTACTGCATTTTGTACAATAATGGTCTGAGTATGTGTATCCGAACAATAAATACCTTTATCATTGAACTTATATGTCAAAGTATATGTTCCCGACGCAGCTCCTGAAGCAATAAACTTATTGCCGGATACCACACCTGTACCGGAAGGACTAACAGTCCATACACCCGTCGGAACGGGTATAATTCTATCGCCGGCAGCGTTAATGATATGCTCACTCAAGTTAATCTGAGCAGTATTTTCATCGTTACAAACATCTGCAAATTCACTAATCTCCCATTGTTCACAACTACATGCAATCACAGTAATGTAAATCGTATCAACCACATCCGAACAAGGTGCATTAGCACTAGTCGTTCTAAACACAAATCTATATGTTTTACCCGGATCAACCGTTGCAAAATCTACAGAAGTCCAATCTGAATTATGAGTCGCGTTGGAATTATCAAAATCTCTCCAGTTTCCCATACTAGAATTTCCTTTTATGAAATAATCATCAAAGTTCAATACCGCAGGATTAGTAGAGCCCTTACCACATACGTCTTTTACCGGATTGTGGTCTAACTCCAACTCCGGTGAGTGATATCTATTGATTGTGACCTGATCAGAACCAAGACAACCGGTATTGGACTTCACTTCCAAAGTGATAGTTTCAATATCTTTACCCGGTGTCATCGTAAACGTAAGCGTCGCTTCAGTACCTAAAACCTTTCCTGTTGAATTTGTCCATTTATAGCTATCATACGTACCTGATATGGTAAGTGTGATCTCATCGTCATCACATAAATCTTTTGCTCCTACAATTACAGGTGTAAGATTATCTGTCTTAATCACTTTGATAGTATCAAAAGCGGTACAACCAATTGCATTACTAACGATAACAGAATAATATCCTCCATCCGTAACTTCTATTGATTTTTTTCCATCAAAACCAGCTAAATGGACACCATCTTTAGCCCATATATAATCAGCAAACTTACCTGGTGTTAATGTTGCTTTATCATCAGCACATATTTCGACGCTATCTTGAAGTGAAGGATACATACGAGGATATTCATTCACATAAATACTATCCACTCCCTGACATCCTTCCTCATCAGTAACGGTAACAAAATATTTACCTTGGCTTACGCCTGTCACTATTCTGTTAAATGAACCATTACTCCATTTGTAGGCATCAAATCCTGCCGGTGCAGTCAACGTAGTATCCGCTCCATAACAAATATGAATAGTATCTACATCAGGCATTATCTTTGGTTCAACTTTTGGCCTCCTCGTTATTGTAAAGGAAGTGTTACCTGCGCAGTTTCCATCACTCACATGAAGGTGATATGTACCTTCTGCAAGATAAATACTATCCTTATCCGTTTCAGGGATGACCAAAGCACCGTTTGCATCATTGTACCTCCATTCATATAACGTAAAGTTACCTCCAAGAGCAATCATCAATGTATTTGTCTGCTCAAAACATAATGAAGTATCACCCACAACAAATGGTGAGAGTTCACTATCTTCAGAAGCAACAACGGTATCTTGTGCAGCACATCCTTCCGGACTCACTACAACAATAATATAATTTCCCGTTTGGTTAATTGTTACATCTGCAGTTGTGGAAACAGGCGAAGTATTTGTATCATTGAAATACCAATTGTATGAACTGTAACCGGCCGGAGCAGTAACAGTTGTACTAAATCCGGTACAGAACGTCGCTGTCGGTGGTATATTTGGCACTTCTGCCGTAAACACATGCACATTAACACTACCGGCAGACACACACCCGCTTGAATTGATAGCAGATACTTCGTAGGTGGTCAGAGCATCAGTCGGACATACAGTAATTGATTTCGTGTCATCTCCCGTATTCCATGTATAGCTATCAAAATCATCCTTCACAGTCAGTGTTGTACAATCTCCTACGCATATCGTAGTATCTCCTTCAATAACTATATCTGTAACAGGATTTGCCAATATATCAAAATCAATAGTCGTATCGCAACCAAAGACATCTATAATCTGAACAAAATTGCCGGGTGATGTCTCACAAAATTCATGCTCCGAATTATTTGTAATGTCACCATTCCAATAAATCTCATATACTTCATCAAATAACATTCCATTATCTTCATCGAATACTACTTCAACGTTGACACAATTTTGCCCTTCACAGAGATATACAGGATTACCGGGATTCAATGTCAAATTCATAGGCTTCCTAAACCATACATTTACACATGTATCATGAGAACAGACCACTCCGTCATCATGCTCTTCAGTCAATTCTAAGCACAACTGATAATCCTCAGGATTCTCACTTGGCGGATAAACTGTACCGTATTCATCTACTTCTATTATATATGTCTCATCTCCTCCATTATCTCCTTCCCCTGGATTCCAATACCAATTGAATTCGAAATCATAACTTTCTCTACCTAGCAAATCAACAGTAAATTCTTTGTATTCTCCCCAACATAAAGTATCTCCTTGTAGCTTAAACTCAACATCCGGATATACATTGAATTTTAGTTCCCCCGTATTTTCACATCCCAGATCATCAGTTACGGTAATACTGAATGTGTGCAAACCTGCACCAAATGATGCATCTATTATAATATCGCTTCCTTCCCCTGTATTTCCACTTATGTCATCTGACCAACTGAACGTATATGATCCAGGATATCCACATTCAGCATCAATAGGTAAGGTATAAGGTAAATCAGACATACAAGCTCCAAATATATCATCCTGTTCCGGAATCCTTGGTAAAGGATACACATTTACTTCAATCGTATCAATTTTACCTTCACAAATCATTCCCTCTATAATCACCTGTGCATAATAAGTAACAATTTCTACATCACACAAATCAGCATCATTAATTGTAAGAACATCGTCTATTGTCCCAAAACCATCGGCGAATGAATGATCGCTTTCTCCATCGACGTTTGGATTATCATCAAATGTAATCTCAATAAGCTCCGTACTACCATCTTCTGTTGTCACATCTACTCCGGCTTCTGCTCCTGAACAAATATCTTGTGGCTGCGGTGTAGCTATCACTCCGGGAGGAATATCACAATTCACTTTCCATGGCGGTGAAAACTGTGGTTTATCAATCAAACATTCACCAATAGGATCGTCCCAACATCCGGCTCCTCCATCAGAGAACGTCATAAAACTGATCAAAAGATCATCATTCTCCATACACTCTGCTTGATTGGCAAATTCTTTAACCTTTAGATTGATTTCCCAATCAATCGTTGATACCGGACTACCAATCCCATATTTTCTAGATGGAGAACAGTTATTGGCATCACAATCAGGAGACGTACCTTCCTGTACCCAAAAATATCCACTAGGCAATGGATCTTGCTCTACCATACCACCGCTACAAGGGCAATTCTCACACAAGGTATTGCACAATCTTAAGTGCCCATCATCATCGGTATAAGTACAAAGGAAACTAAACTTTTCCATGACCAAAGGCGCGCATCCTCCGGTCTCCTCATAATACTCTGATGCCCCCATTGGAGTACCGGTAGGCGGATTGGCTGCAAAACTAAAGCCTGTCATATCCCAACCATTACCAAATTTTGGTATCATACCTATTATCCAGTCATCTCCTGTCTGCGTAGCATCATAAGTGAAGTTCATATGTACTGTCAACTCCTCACCCGGACAGAAAGGCCCAAAATATGGAGGCCCATTAGGTTCAGCATCAGTATTTTCTCTTTCCGTCACCTCAAACACTAAAGTTTCATCATTACCACAACCAAGATCCGGTCCCAAGCAGACAACAACATTTTTAATTGTAGCTGCACATACTTCAAAGTTGGGATCATCTATTACATCTCCTTCATTTGCAGACACAGCAATATAGTATACTCCTTCTGTTACTCCTGTAATTAGCGGTGGAGCTGGAGGGCTCGCATCTAAACTACATGGAAATGATCCGTTTCCTGCAGCATTTGTCAAATCAGTACAATCATTATTGGGTGAATAGAATATTGACCAGACAGGAGTCCAAGATCCATTTGTTGTAACGGTCGTATACAATTGTGCAGCATCTGCATCAGTATTAACTTGAAACCAAACCGTAGGCTGCGTATTGAATCCACCACAACCTCCAGGTAATCCGGGATCAGGACAAGCCAGATCCAAACATCCAAAGGTACAAACATAATTCACCTCAACATCTTCAGGAGTGACAGGATCAAGCTCTTGTGCACCCGTTATATCTTCACATGCATCTGCTACATCACAATCTTTGATGCTCTCAACTGAAATATCAAAAGTACCACAGTCACCATCATTATCAGAATTCGCAACTTTGATAAACACATAATCACCGTCTTCAAGACATCCGATATGCATATCTGTAACGGGAAGACCGTCACATTTGGATTTCCTGAATTCAGCTGTCCCATCACAGGCAGCATCTGCTCCCCCAACATACACTTCTACTCCTATACTACCACCTATTGTGCCTCCAGTTATGTTAATACTGACACCATCTTGATTTGAATCATACTCCGCTCTATACCATACAGCATTATCATCAGATGCTGCATTACAATCTACATTGGCTTGATCTTGGTTTGGATCATCATTGGCTCCAACAGCACAACAAGTAGTACCCGAATGACTTCCTCCCGTACCCAAGTCATATGGAGGTCTGTCATTTGCCATACAAGGACTATCATTAATAGGTGGTACATCTATTTTTATATGTATATCAAATGTTCCCCCATTTCCACCTCCAATATCAATAACAGCTATATAGTAGTATGTACCTTCATCAGTAGCGTCCAACATAATTGGTGCTGCTAAAGTACCACCGGATCCACACCATCCTGCAGTCAATGGGCATGCATCAGCTTCCTTAGCTATGACCATATCCACTCCTGACGGAGAACTAGCATTGTCGATGATCACGTCTATAGAAGCAGCTCCTGTAGGAATCAATACTTTGAACCAAGTAGTCGGCCCTACTGTCATATCACATGTTCCAACAACATAAGGATCAGGACATGCATCCTCATTACATTCTTTTAGAAAGTCATTCCACTCACATTCTAAGGTAGCATCCAACTCTTTAGCATCATCACATTTGTCATTGAGATTGCAGTCATTATTAGGTTTATCCAACATAGTTGATGTGATATTAAAAGTACCTGAATTGGGATCTGATGTGGATATCTGCAATTGATATGTACCTTCTTCAAGACATTTCCACTCAAATTGCGCTGTACCTATATCTTCGCAATATGCTGGTGCATGATAAGTTGTACCATTACAAAATTCAGTATTCACTTCAGATATACCGGCTACCACAATGCCATCAATCGGCTCTGCTCCCGATTGGGTAATCTCTACATTTATACCATATACAGGTGCTGTGATGGTAAATGTATAAAATACTGCATTGGTCTGATCGTCTCCTGAACATTCCGGAAAATTCATTCCTGCTCCACTACATGCATTGGTCTGCTCATCAGGTAATGTACCTCCTGCAGTCAAATCATAATTGGTCATATCCGCACATGCATCATCATTTGGTGGACCTGATGTAATCTTTATCTCCAAGTCAAAATCTCCACCTGTATCACCTGTCGATCCCACTCCAATCAAGTATGTAGTATTTGGATCAACTGTACCAAGACCATTTGGACCATTTCCCGTCGCACATCCTCCCCCGGCTGAAACTGTCAAATTGGTACAATCTGCCCCGTCATCAAACATGGTGGCAAACAAAGTCCCCGTACCTGTATAGTTCATAAATCTAATGCTGACTGAAGAACCTGCTACGGTTGCCGGTGGCGTGGTAAACTTAAACCAAACTACTTCTTCGTTGGTATAATCACAAGCTGTTCCAAAGTCATTGTCTTCCGAACAAGCATTTATATTACTTTCGTTATTATCCGCTCCTTTCCATTTACATAAATCAGCATCGTTGTATATTACCTCTTCAGCATCTGTACATAAATCATTGGCTGGTCTGGCAACTACTACTTCATTTACTGTAATCTCATATTCTCCAAATTCACCTGCTGTCTCACTTGTACCTATCATTATTACAACCTTTTCCCCAGCCAGTTTACACAATAAAGTCAAGGTATTGTCTGTACAATTATCCAATATAAAATTACTTTCATCACCACATGCTATATCACCATCGTATGTAGCAATAGTAAATGGCCCGTTAGCTGTTGTGCCATTAATATTAATTTCAAGATTGGCATCCTGAGTCATTGTGTGCTCATAAAACAATGTTTTTCCTGTGGTATTGTCAACATTACAACTTGTAAAATCAAAACCTGCACAGGTATTATTATCGGTAAACGTAGTACCGTCAGTCAAATCAATAGGCGCAAAAGTTCCTGAACAAGGATCATCATTGACAGGAGATTCATTGACTTTAATATCGAAATTGATTGCTCCTTCTCCTCCTGACGAACCCAAAGCTATATAATATGTATTGCCTCCGGTAATATCAAACGGACCAAATGGACCACTTCCGGTATTACAAGCAGATCCTGCTGCTGCCTCGGTTTGATTATCACAATCTACTGTCTCTTCAAACAACCCTAAAAAGCCTGTACCGCCTGTAGTGAAATTATCAAACTCGACAGAAGTAGCATTTGCGGTAGCATCAAATTTCATCCATACTACAGGCTCCGTATCATAATCACATCCTGCAACTGTAAAATCTTCAAAACACGCTCCTGTATTGTCGGTACTTACTGATTCCCATTGACAAGCTGTATATGCTATATCATCAGCTCCTGAACATTCATCATTAGTAACACTACTTACATTTTCTGTAATAGATATACCGAAGTCACCTTCTTGGCTATCTTCACTACCGAAAACCAAAATAATAGTTTCCCCATCTTCAATACATTCTATGGTAAATTGAGTAGCCAAAGTCGCACAGAAAGTATTATTAGGAGCATTATACAAAGTACCGTCACATGCATCAGTCATTATTGCTACATCCAAACCTGTAGCAGCAGTACCGGTAGTGTTTGTATTGCCGGTGACTGTCACATCCAAGTCTACATTAGCACCATTATTATTTGTGTATTTGTAATATACTTCATGTGTTGTTCCTGTTACCTGATTACAATAATCGTACTCTGCATCAGAACAAGCATTAGTGCCATCAAGGCCATCTGCTATTACAACAGCATCAGCACAAAGATTATTGTCCGGGATGTTTTTTACTGTTATACCTATGTTAAATGTACTTTCTGTTGTATTGGAACCAATAAGAATATAATATGTAGTATTTGGCAGAACCGGAAGGTTGTCTAGAGTACCATCAGATGTACATGAATTAGCTTCATAAGTTAAGCTATTACAATCCGCTCCCGTATATAGTGAAAATAAAGCATCAGTCAAATCAGTTTCAATATCCACAAATTCAGCATTGGCATCAGTACTAAAAGTATACCAAACACTCATCATTGTATTAGCATCAAAACCACATCCACCATCAGTATAATTATCAGAACAAGCTCCTGTATTATCTGCAGCATTATCAACTTTGGTACAACTAGAGGTTATTTCTCCAAAATCAGTTGCACCGGTACATACATCGTTAGCAGGATGTCCTGCTGTATTTTCTGTAATTGTAATACTAAAATCTCCTTCAGTACCCTCAACACTTCCTACAACAAGAATAATCTTTTCTCCGGGATCGATACACCCAATATTAAATGATGTTCCTAATGTATTACATTCAGGTCCTAGATTATTAAAAGCGGTTCCGGTACATGCATCAGTTATAATCGCAACACTTAGATCCGTTGCTGCTATTCCATTTGTCGCCGTACTTTGATCTATCAAAACGTCAATATCTGTTGTGTTTGCTGTGTTGTTCGTATAAGAGTAAAATACTTCATGTGCTGTATTGCCCGATATATCACAATAATCCCAGGTCCAAGTAGCACAGACATTTGATCCTTCGGCGGCGGTTCCCGGTGTAAGAACTTCTGCATTAGCACATAGATCATTTGCGGGAACTGTAGCATCAGAAGTAGCTGTAAAGTCACCGGTTCCCCACTTCATCACCCAGTATATCGTATTGGGATCAGCCACTACATCAGTCAATGCAGCATCTCCGTCACATCCTAATTCCGTCAAGTTGTTGCAA
>JALSPK010000133.1 GCA_026986005.1 Saprospiraceae bacterium | reverse complement strand
ATTAACAAAACCTCCTTTTATCTTTGCTTTTTTATGAGAAATAGATTTTAAATCCGTGATATAAATGGGAAATCCCAGGAGATGAGTAATATCCATATCATCATAGATAGTCAAGTGAAAATCGTGGACTACACAATCATTTGTATCTTTTGGTTCGGATAGCATTACTTTCCATTTGTCACCGATATATTGTGACTGAGCTTTTGCCGCAACAAAAGTTTTTTGAAAAAAGCCCAATGGTACATTTCTTTTGAAATAATAACCTTGCGAATTGGAAGTAACCGATGTACTATCATCATTATTACCAAACGTCAACAATTGCAAAAAACCACTACCGGAAGAAGATTGCTTTTCTTTGACTATCACATTGTCCAAAGGAATATTATTCCCATTTCCTGCATAAATATGTCCTTTTATACAAGTTGCGGGTTTCAAATAAACGATAAGTTTTGTTTTGTTTTTGCTCAAAGGGATATTTATATTTATAGATTGAGGTTCATAATTTTTTAACCCGTTTGGTACCGAGACCAAAACTGTATGGTTTTCCTCAGCATTATCGAAACTGAAATATACCATTCCTATTCCTTTTGTAACACCGGTGAGAGGCATTTCTCTTGATAAAACATAATTGTATTTTGAAACATCTTTTATTTCCACAAATGCCCCGTTAATCGCTTTTTTTGTAGTATTGTCTCTTACGGCAACAATAATTCTTCTTTTTAATTTGAATATCTTGAATGTTCCTAAATCTTGATTTGATTTATTGATAATAACAGTGAAAGTATCCGGGATATAATTTGCTTTTTCTATTACCAACAATTGTTCTTTTCCAGGTAATTTCAAAGCAGGATAATCGGAAAATTCTCCTGAATAACCGGTTGTTATAGCTATCTGATCGGGAATCATCCTTACTATTGCACCTTCCAAAGTTTGGTTTGTTTCAGCATCAACTACTCTTCCTTTAATATGTGCTCCCCGTCTCATATTGATCACTATATTCATTTTCTCCCCCATTCTAAGCAGTTTTTTAGAAACAAAAGTCTTGGAATCCAATTTGCCTTCTTGTTCTGCCAATTCGTAACCCTGTTTTTCGACTTTTATCCCAAAAAAATTATCTATTATTTTTTCTTTATCGTGCAGGATAGCTAAATTATTAAATTCAAATTTACCGTCAGTTCCAGTTCCCCATAGATTAAACCTGTAAACGTGGTGAAAAAACGGGCTGCTAAAATTTATAATTTTTTGATTCAATTTCTCTTCAAATGGATTCGCAGGATTTTGTTTATATTTTAAATAGGTTTCTTTGCTTACAAAATATAATTCATCCAGAGTTAATTTGACGTTTTTCAAAGGGGTATGATTATTGTCCTCATCATAAATAATTCCGGTAATTTTCGGAAATTCCTGATCCAATTTTATGGTATAAGTCATGGATTCAGGGTTTGAGTTACCTGTTTTTATCGTTCCGTTATACTTCTTTTCCAATTCATAAGACAGAGGATATAGAAATGGTCCTTTAGGTTTGAAATTGTTGATGTTATTTACGGAAGGAGCCACATAAATATAATATTGGTAGGTAGGATTATCATTCAGTATCAAATTTTTAAATTTAGCAATTCCTTTATCATCGGTCGATGTATTAGCAACTAAGATCATATTTGAGGGGAGATCATTATGTACGGTGTGATTCTTAAATTCTTTAGGTAAACCATCATCTTTAGGGAAAGGGCTTGTACCTATACCTCCGAAAGTGAATTTTCTATAAATATATACAGGAACACCTACAAGATTACCGTTGTTGTAAAGATATTCTGTTTTAAACATCTTTTGCCAAAAGTCATTCCAGATTAAGCTAATATCAAGATTAAAGGATTTTACATTAAATTGGAAATTTATATTATTGTTTTGTTGCCCGATAGTTACAATTTCAGGATTGTAAGAGTATTTTTCATAAAAGCCTGATTGCGGGGATTCTATTTCTACCCTTAAAACCCTGTAAACGGGTACCGGAGAAAACATTCTGATGCCGCCACTTACATAATCCGCGACATTACCCAATTCTATATTGTTTATAAATTCAAAACAATAAGAGCCGTCTTTTGCTGTTTTTGTGGTTGCCAATACAAAACCTGAATAAATGCCTGTCCCATAATCTTGAGCTTTATCTATTTCATAGTTGTTACTGCTGCTATAATTGCTATTTGGATCAAAAGTGTAATCTACAATAAGTTTTACATTGGCCAGATTCATAGGATAAATCTTTTTGTCATCCGGGTAGTTGTATTGGATTTTTCCACATACTTTGGTTGTTTTATATTTTGGTGTATAGGTGATATCCGGTTTTATAATCGAATCGATTTTGAAAATCCC
>JALSPK010000132.1 GCA_026986005.1 Saprospiraceae bacterium | reverse complement strand
AAATATAAAAATAATCTTTTCGCGATATCATGTAACTACACAGATAGAATCATTTTGGCTGAAAAACGTTCTTTTTGCATTAAAATTTATCAATATTTTTTGAAATAGCGCCACTATTCCTTCAAAATATATGATTCTTTTAATACAAAAATAGACAATTTCAAAATTTTAATGAATTATTAGCTATTAATATTTTTTTAAATTAAACTATTTTCGATTACTATTGTCTTAAAATAAAAATCAATATATGAAAAACTTATTATTTTTAGTTTTATTATTATTTTCCTGTAATAAAACAAATGATCAAGTAGAGTCCAATTATATTCAAAAAACCATTCAATATCAAACGATAGAAAATGTAAAGAGTAATTTATCAAGCCTGGATATAAATTATTTTGACAAATGGTCAGAATTAAAACCTGTAGTGGTTTTTATTCATGGTGGAGGATGGGCTATTGGAGATAAGAGAAATAAACCAAGCTCTAAAATAAATCTCTTTGAGGATTTGAAGTATATATATGTAAGCATCAATTACAGATTATCTCCTTTTCCTTATCAACCCAACAATCCCGGTCGAATATTGCACCCGACTCATGTACAGGATGTAGCGAAAGCAATAAAATATATTTATGACAATATAGAAAATTATGGTGGCAACAAAAATAAGATAGCTATTATGGGACATTCTGCCGGTGCACATCTTGCTAGCTTGGTCGCTACAGACCCGCGTTACTTAAATGAACAAGGATTAAAAACAAGTATATTCAAAGGGGTAATATCCCTTGACACCCAAGCTTCTGATATATTTTATGCTATGCAACATACTTATGAAGGTTCTGATATTTACAAGATATATATAAATGCATTTGGTGAGTCTCCTAAAGTTTGGAAAGATGCATCTCCTATCAATTATGTAAATAAATCTAAAGCAGATAACTGGATTGTAGTGTATAGAGGCTCTCAAACTCGTACAACCAATCAATTAAGATTTGTGGAAGCTTTGAATAAGTCAGGTAAGCAAGTGATAGGAATCGACGCTAAGAATTATTCTCATGCCGGTGTAAACGATGCAGTTGGAGATTTGGATGATACTGTTATAAACAAAACTGTTGTTGACTTTTTGAATAGTGTTTTAAATTGAAGTACCGGGCTACTATAATATCGTCCCTATGTGACATTATTGAATTATTTTGATAAAGCTATTGTGAAGCATTAAAAATATATTACGGCATTATAATGTTAATTTGGTATTAAACTTATCTATAGTTATGAAAGTAGTATATACACTCTTATTAGTGTTAGGATATATAATTTCAATTGCCCAACCCATTAATGATTCTCCATGTATTGACAACGTAAATCCACCATTTGATCTCGGCTATTCAGGCACGCATACGGGTACTACCTGTGATGCAATAGGATACAATGACGATCCCAATCAAGATAAAGCCAATGTAAAATGCAATACGTTTGTAGATGATAATGCGGTATGGTACAGAGCAAAATACAACCCTGACTTTGACGGGATAAATATAAATATATCCAAAGGTACTACCGGTAATGTAGTAACAGTGGAAGTGTATGTTGGTGATTCAAATGCCGTTTGCAACAATACTGCAATATTTCGCAAAGCGAAGTGTAATGGTTTACCGGTAAATAATATGCATATTGGATGTTTGGATAGCAGCGACTATGTTTTCATAAAAGTGGCATCAACTGATGAAAGCTGCGGCACTTTTACTATAGAGGTAAATAATATTAACGATTGCATTATAGCAGATGCATGTGAGGATATTACTGATGTACAAACATTATTTCCAGTCACTCAGGATGATATTTCATTTGACTGGTTTGTGCAAATAGCTGTTTGGATATGGCATGTCCGGATAGTATCGGAGGAGGATGTGATTTTACACAAAATCCAACGGTATGGTTTCAGGTAAATACAGATGGCAACGCCATGCAATTATATACCCAGGTGACTACAAACGGTAGCTGGACACCAATGTGGTCAGTATGGCATCCCGAACCTGATTGTGATAATCTTGTTAATATCGGTTATTCCCCGTGTAGCAATCAATCTGCACCGCTGGATTTATTAATCGTTCCCGTTGGGAAAGATGATACTTATTATATTTCGATTACTGCTTATCCAAATGGTAAACCTATTGATGATTCGGATTTTAATATTTGCACTCTATCCTTGCCTTTTGATTGCGAACCAAATGAATCATTGATATTTGAAGTGACTGCTAGAGAAAATACTGAGTTGGAACCGGATGGACCTCCTTTTTTTGGGCCTTTTTGCCCGGGTGAAAAAGTATCAGTACATATGAAGTTTACTTTTGATGGCACTCAGACAGGAGATGACTGGTTGATGAGTCTAATACCAA
>JALSPK010000131.1 GCA_026986005.1 Saprospiraceae bacterium | reverse complement strand
ATAACAAAATTAGGCTGTTCATCAATTAATATGAGCAGCCTAAATTGTTTAAATAATATCAGAAGTAACCAACCTATTGCATTTCAGAAATTATTCGTATATTTATATAAAATAAAATCCCTAAAAATCCAAAAATAAAATAGCCTTGATGATTTATAACCTTACACGAGGTTATCGCACAAGAAACTAATATGACAACTTAATAGCAATATTAAATACCAATTTTTTTTAAAATTTATTATTCAATCAACGAATTGAAAATTATAAAATAGTAGTCAAATACGCACCTAATTATCATCAAAGATTTCAATCAATAAAGTATAGTAATTACTTTACAATCATTGGGTAATTCACAATCCTTTACACGTTTTAATGTATGCCACCTGTTATGAGAGTGAACGACGCTATCCAACCAATCAAAATTTTTAATTTCTAGATTGGGGAATGGGAGAAAATACTTTGCCTTTAGGCGAATACTTAGTTTTTATCATCTTTGTTTTTGGAAAAGATATAGAAAGACATCTCATACAATAATGGAGATTTCAAGATTGAAGGAGATTGACTTTAGCCACCTTACAGGTGGAACTCAAATCTTTCGGCTTGTGGCCGATAGTAGTTTAATGAGAAAGTAAATATTGAACAAAAAGACAACAGAAAATTTTAGATAAACTAAACTATAACATAATAAAGAATAATTTAGAAATATGGCTTTCGAAAAATTTGAAAAGTTATTAAATATTTATTACATTTGTTAATTGGATAAAATATATAAAAATGAAAAGAAAAATAATTATCTCCTTATTGCTATTATTTTATACGGCAGTTAATGCTCAAACTGCAAAGGAAAGAGCAAAGATTACAGCTGATTATAATATAGAAACATTAAATCAACTTAAACAAAAATTGAGACAAAAAGAAGACTTAAGAAAAAATCAAGTGCAAGAATTTGCAAAAGCACATAATATTTCAATGCAAGGTGTAGAAACTGTCAAAACAAAAGAAGGCAACAAAATTCTTAATTCTTATTATCTGAGATATATAACTCCGGATGGAAAGCCTATTTATTATGAAACCAAAAATTATTATGCTTCCCGAAGTATTCAAACATTTAAATTGTATTATGGAGGTGGAATGGGATTAAATCTTCAAGGACAAAATATGATTGTCGGACTTTGGGATGGAGGTCCTATAAGACTTACACACCAATTGATAAACGGTAGAGTAGAACAAAGGGATGGGGTTACATTTTCGAGTGCAGATGATTACAACAGACACGCATTACACGTTACAGGAACTATGATTGGTGGAGGTGCCGGACCATTAACAGCTCGGGGAATGGCTTTTGAAGCTCAAGAGTGGGCACATGATTGGTTTTATGATAATTCGGAAATGATAAGTGAAGCTTCACAAGGCTTGTTAATTTCAAATCACTCTTACGGAATGAGAGCCTTTGGATTCTTAGGAAATAGATTGATAGACCTCTATTGGTTTGGAAAATACAGTGACGATGCTCACGACTGGGATGATATTATGTACAATGCTCCATATTATTTAGTAGTAGATGCTGCCGGTAACGATAGACAATATGCTGCACAAGGGCCTAATAAAGGTGGTTATGATATGCTTACTGGGAACTCTACTATGAAAAACGGATTAACTGTTGCTGCTGTAAACAAAGTAACTAACTATACTGGTCCTAATTCTGTGCAAATGAGCAGTTTTAGTAATTGGGGACCTACGGATGACGGTAGAATTAAACCGGATATCTCTGCGCAAGGTGTTAATCTTTATTCATCTGTATCAGATTCAGATACTTCTTATGATACTTATAGTGGAACTTCAATGGCGGCACCTAGTGTAACCGGAAGTGCCATTTTGTTACAACAACATTATAATGAAACCTATGGAAATTATATGCGCGCTTCAACACTCAAAGGATTAATACTTCATACAGCTGATGAAGCCGGAACTAGTCCGGGACCCGATTATAGATTTGGTTGGGGATTAATGAATACGGCCAGAGCCGCACAAACCATAACTGATAACGGTTTAAACTCAGAAATTCGTGAAGTGGTCTTAAATGATGGAGATACATATTCATTTACTGTTACTTCTAATGGTACAAACCCATTGATGGCTAGTATATCATGGACTGATCCGGCAGGAAATGTTATCACAGGAACAGCTGCTGACTTACTCGATAATCCAACTCCCGCTCTTGTAAATGATTTAGATATCAGAGTTACAAAAAATGGCACTACATATTATCCCTGGAAACTAGATATAAACAACCTTTCTGCTGCTGCAACCAAAGCAGACAATACTGTAGATAATTTTGAAAAAGTTCAAGTAGATAATGCCTCTGGTACTTATACTATTACAGTTTCCCATAAAGGAAGTTTAGAAGGAGGAAAACAAGCG
>JALSPK010000130.1 GCA_026986005.1 Saprospiraceae bacterium | reverse complement strand
GAAATGCCAATTAATCCTCAAAGCTACTATAAAATAATTGATTATGCAAGTATTTATTTGTTTTTTTTCAGTGATATGCCAAATACGATTAATCTTAAGCACTCAAAGTTATTATTGATTTTCGATTTGTAATTTGTTGAATGTATTTCATTGAACGTTGAATATTGCACTTTCAGTCGCACATAAATTTGCGCCACTCTTTAAAAGGCGTTTCAGATTTATTAGAAACATTACAAATAGAAATGTAATACAATTAATTGGTACAAAAGCCAGGACTTGAAAGCATGCGATAGCATGACTTCAAAGCCGGATTTGAAAACCACAACCTTGTCACAAATAAACTTGCGATGTAATTTAAAGGCGGCTTTCCAATAAATAAATTCCATTTTACATACTTGACCTCACCTCAGAGCAAAAGATCTCCTAATCTCTTGCCGAATAATTATAAAAAAAAACAATAATATGTACTTTATTGTTATTGAATAGTCGTAATTTTGTGTGTTGTAAACAAAAATCTATCTTTTTGAGAAATTTATCATTTACATTAATTCTTGTGTTTAGTACATTCGTGTTACAAGCTCAGGACAAAAAATTGTTACGTGCATTGAATTATTACGTTGACTTCACCAATGAGACCACGCATGGATTATTGATAATACACAGATTGTTGGAAAATTATAATCAGGAGGTAAACAAGTATGTTGATCTTCCAGGATATAAAATCAACAATATCAGGAATAAGGATTTACCTAGCAATATATTCAAAGATGAAGAGCATTGGTTTTATCCAACAACGCCTTATGAATGGTATGAGAAACTCAAATCAGATAAAAAAACTATTGGTATAAAATATTATAATTTTCTTTTCCCCCTTGCTAAGAGTTTATTTAAAACTTCAAACCAGATCAATAATATTAGATTTAAAATTGCTGATTTGATATCCTCACATGAATTGACAAAACAGGATAATCTTAATGCTATTTATAATGAACTTGATAAAGCGGTAGATCTATTTGATTTATACTATGCATATTTGTTAAATTTGGAGCATGAATTAAAATTTGTGTACCCTGATAGATTGGTTTCTGAAAGAGATAAATCCCTTTTTTCTCTTTATAACAAATCAATTGATTTATTGAAAGCACTGAGAGTAAAAAATAGAGCAAAGATTAAAATGGAAAATGGCTTGTTAAATTTAAAATTGAATAAGCACAGAAAATACAATCCTTACTCAACTAAGCAAAAATGCAACAATTTGAACAATAGAATTATCTCAAGTATTAGTAGTATTTTGCCGTTGGCATATGAAATAGAGCTTTCACCCAATGTAGCTAAAGAATACAAACTGTATGGTAAACACTATTATTATTACAATGTGAAATTAATAGATAAATACAACAGATATGGTAATGGATTTATCTTGTACTTTAATGATCTGATTGAATGTCTAGGGATAAATGCTCTGAAAAGATTTGAATTACCTCACTATTTTAAAGTAATTAAGCCTAAGAAAAAGATTAATAATATAGATTGGATCAGAGCCAAAAAGGATAAGATTACATCTATTCCCCGAATACTTGATGGACGAGAGACAAAATACAATGCCATCCATACCATAGAAGTGGATAATTATGACATAGAGTTGGAGTTGTTTGATTTTAAAATACAAGATGGTGATATCGTATCAATAAACTTTAATGGCGATTGGATATTTAGAAATTTATCCCTTGAAACTAAACCCAAGAAGTTAAAATTAAAGCTAAATAATACCGGTAAAAATTATATAATACTACATGCTGAAAATGTCGGACGAAGACCTCCCAATACTATAGGTATACGTTATAAATACAAGGATGAGTCAAAGACAATGGTACTGGAATCCGATTTAAAAACTAGTGATTTGGTACAATTTATCATCAAGGATAATAATTGACACCAAGCCTAATACCGGTAAACACATTTAAAGATGAATTATATGCTTTTTTATTATTTCTAAATCGCCATGTAGGGGCATTGATATCTCTAACTCCAAATTCAGCTGTTAACTCGGTAAATATCATCATTTTTCTAGATATAAAATATTGAAGACCTCCTCCTCCGATGATGCTAAAATCAATTTTTGAAAAAAAATCCAAATCGCTTTTTACCGCTCCGTTTTCGCGTATAGCTTCAAGATTTTTATTGTCTTGCTGATATGGTCCATATGATACAAAATCATAAAAATCAACCTCGTTACCGTCACGTTTCCAAACCACATTTGCATCGATAAGATAGCCTACTTGTAAGCCACCAAATATGTATTTAAATACTTCCCTATAGTCGTAGTTTTTTGTTTTTCCAAAGACGTATTTATAAACAACAGGTAATTGTATATAACTTAAAGAAACATCTTTTTCATGAGGGATTTCCAGTAAAATATCATAATACTTCTGACCTATTTCTGAATAAATAACTCCAAACCTAAACGATGTTTTTAAGTAATTGTCACTACCAACCAAAATTCCTGCTTGTTTGCCAGGTTTAAACTTATAGGCCATCTCTCCAAAACCAAAATTATTTTGATTTAATATAGCTGAAGCACCGATTGACGCAAATGGAGATATGTACAATTTATCGGTTTTATACTGTAGTTGTGCGTTCAAACCGGATATAAAATACAAAAATGCCAATACACTGAATATATTTTTCATTGATTCTATACTTTAGGCATTCCGGTTATGGTTTAGCAAACACTCCGGTACAGGAAATACTTTGATTAAATTGTTTAATTAAGAAATCTAACTTGATATCCAGTTTGTCCTCTTCAATTTTTTTACCTGTACCACTAACTCCTATCTCGACTTCAATATTATTACCATTAAATGGAATAATCTGTTTTATATTTAGTGTGTCTATTACAAAAGCTTCAAAAGTACTATCCAAAACCCCATTAAGAGTATAGTTATCAAAAGAAACAGGGATTGTACCTAGATTAAATACTAAACCCACTGTA
Organism: Saprospiraceae bacterium; assembly: GCA_026986005.1. GTDB lineage: Bacteria > Bacteroidota > Bacteroidia > Chitinophagales > Saprospiraceae > JADJGA01. The sequence goes on along the minus strand of JALSPK010000130.1, from coordinate 7,010 downwards.
TGCATTTTTAATACATCGACAGAGCTACCAATTTCCTCAATACGCATTGTTACCGTATCAGTATTGGTAAGGCATTTCAACTCGCCCACCCAATCTGCATAAAAAAAAGAGGATTTTTTTACACTGCAATCACTTCCTGACCAACCATAATCGCACTGACAATTTCCAAGCAAACAATCTCCATTGTTGCATTCAACACCTTCGCATTCATCAATTGTATCCTTGCAGGAATTTGAAATTAAAGATACAAAAAGTATAAACGATAATAAATAAAGTATTTTTTTCATGACTTACAATTTTAAGGAAAGAGTATTATTAAATAATATAATATCTAAAATCCAATCTTCCTATTTAATAAATAGATATACGATAAAACACAAAAGTAAACTATTAAATTTTACTTAGCAAGTACTTTTTATTTATTTTTCAAAACAAAAGCCAGTCAGATTGGTTACTGAACAAATGTGCCTACTTTATTTCCTTTGATGATTTTCATTAGATTTTCGGGATTATTGATATCAAAAATAATAATTGGTAGATTATTTTCTTGACATAAAGTAAAAGCAGTCATATCCATTACATTCAAACCTTCACTTATCACTTTAGCAAATGAAATCTTATCAAATTTCACAGCATCGGGATTTTTTTCAGGGTCAGCAGAATATACTCCATCTACTCTAGTCCCTTTAAGAATAACATCAGCCTCTATCTCATTTGCTCTTAATGCGGCTGCTGAATCAGTAGTAAAATAGGGACTTCCTGTTCCTGCACAAAAAATCACAACCCTGCCTTTTTCAAGATGCCTTGTCGCTCTTCTACGTATATACGGCTCTGCAATTTTATCCATCTCCAACGCTGACACCAATCTAGTATAGACGCCCTCTTTTTCCAATGCTGCTTGGAGTGCCATTCCATTTATACATGTTGCCAACATCCCCATATAGTCGCCGGTCACTCTCTCGATACCTGATGCAACAGCATTAAGTCCTCTATATATATTGCCACCTCCAATCACGATTGCTGTTTCTACCCCTTCTTCAACAATAGCTTTTATTTGTTTTGCATAATGAACAAGCATTTTAGTTTCAATACCAAATTCTTGCTTTCCCATAAGAGATTCCCCACTGAGTTTGAGAAGAACTCTTTTAAATTTATTATCAGATTTAGCTTTAAATTTTAACATATCAGTTCTATTATATATAAAAGGGTATAAAAAAAGCGAATTCATTATTGAATTCGCTTTAAATATTTATTAACCTAGTTTCACATGCTTAAATGCAATGACTTCAAGGTCTTTATCTATGCTTTTGACATAAGATCTAATATCCTTTTTATTATCCTTGACATAGGCTTGATTCAATAAAGTATTTTCTTTATAAAACTTATTCAATTTTCCCATAGCAATTCTTTCAAGCATCTCTTCAGGTTTACCTTCATTTCTCGCCTGCTCCATACCAATCTCGATTTCTTTTTGTACAGTAGTCGCATCAACATCATCTTTATCCAAGGCTATTGGTTTCATAGCAGCAGCTTGCATAGCTACGTTTTTACCTACTTCAACAAAGCTATCATCTTTTTTATTCATTCCGACGATTACGGCTGCTTTATTGCCCATATGGATGTAGGAAACAACCATTGGAGCTTCTATTTTTTCATAAGAAGCCAATTCAATCTTTTCTCCTATTATTCCAACTTGTTCTGCGACTTTTTCACCAATTGTAATTTCTTTATACTTAGCTTGAAGTAATTCTTCCAAACTATCAGGGAAAGTGTCAAGAGCTATTTGTGCAAAATCTTTAGTTAGATTTATGAAATCCTCGTTTTTTGCAACAAAGTCAGTTTCACTACTCAATTTAACGACCACACCTCTGCTTAAGTCATCAGCAACTACAGCAATAACAACACCTTCATTAGCATCTCTATCCGCTCTTTTAGCAGATACTTTTTGACCTTTTTTTCTTAAGTATTCTATAGCTTTATCGTAATCACCATTAGATTCTTTCAAAGCTTTTTTACAATCCATCATACCGGCACCAGTCAAATCACGTAATTTTTTAACGTCTGATGCAGTAATTTTTATATCACTCATTTCTTTTATAATTTATTATTTATGAATTTTAATACAATAACTAAAACATTTACTAATTGTCCCCTTTTGCTTTAGCTCTCTCTTCCAAACCTTCTTTAATTGCATTAGTCAAATAAGAAGTTATTATCTCAATTGATTTTGTAGAATCGTCATTAGCAGGGATTGGGAAATTAACATCATTTGGATTCACATTGGTATCTACCATTGCAAAAGTAGTGATATTTAATTTGGTTGCCTCTTTTACAGCCAAATGCTCTTGACTAATGTCAACAATAAACATAGCCGAAGGAAGTCTGTTCAATTTTGATATACCACCGAGTACTTTATGAAGTTTAGCTTTTTCTCTACTTAAAGTAAGCCTTTCTTTTTTAGTAATACTGGTCAATGATTTGTCCTTAAGCATACTATCTATTTTCTCCATCTTTTTGACAGATTTACGTATAGTAGAAAAGTTGGTCATCATTCCTCCCAACCATCTGGAAGTAACGAATGGCATATTTACACTTTCTGCGGCACTTTTAACAATCTCTCTAGCTTGTTTTTTTGTTGCTACAAAAACTATTTTTCGACCGGATTTAGCTATTTCTTTGATAGCTTTTGCAGATCTCTCCAATTCACTTATTGTTTTATTTATATCAATAATATGAATACCCTTTTTTTCTGCAAAAATATATGGAGACATTTTTGGATTCCACTTTCTCTTCATATGTCCAAAATGAACACCTGCATCCAACATCTCTTTATAATTAAGTTTTGACATTTTTAATCTTTTTAAATAATTTAATAAACAAATATTAACGCTTGCTGAACTGGAAGTTCTTTCTAGCTTTTGGTCTACCTGCTTTTTTACGTTCTACTACTCTCGCGTCCCTAGTAAGATATTTTTTATCTTTAAGCGGCTTTCTGAAATCTTCGTTAATTTTGACCAATGCTCTGGATAAAGCAAGTCTAATCGCTTCTGCTTGTCCTTTAAAACCACCTCCTTTTACATTAATCTTGATATCATATTCATTATCAATACCTGAAATCTTAAGAGGATCTATCATACTAAACCTGATGTGATCTTGAGGGAAATACTCTTTGTAGTCCTTACCGTTAACTCTTATTTTACCTGAACCACTCTTCAAGTAAAGTCTGGCAATAGAAGCTTTTCTCCTCCCAATTGTGTTTATCATTTCCATAATATATTAAAATTTAAATTCTTGAGGTTTCTGTGCTCCATGCTTGTGACTAGAGCCTTCATAAACAAATAATTTTGTAAACATTTTTCTACCGAGTCTGTTTTTTGGCAACATTCCTCTTACTGCATTTTCAATTACAGCAATTGGCTTCTTGTCAAACATCTCCTTTGCGGTTCTTCTTCTCAATCCTCCCGGATATCCTGTATACCTTAAATATTCTTTACCTTTTAGCTTATTGCCGGTAAATCTTATTTTTTCTGCATTGATTACTACCACACAGTCTCCAGTATCGATGTGAGGTGTGTATTCAGGCTTATGCTTACCTCGTAGTACGTGGGCGATTTTTGTAGCCAATCTACCTACTACTTCTCCCTCTGCATCAACAACGTACCAATTTCTTTGTACGTCTTCATTTCTCTGCGATTTTGTTTTATAACTTAATGTATTCACTTTCTGTTATTTTAATTAAATTTTCTGATTTCAAAACGAGCGGCAAAGGTATACTTATTTTTTTTATTAAACAAGTATTTTTACCAATAAAAATAATCGCACCCTTATAAAAAGCTGATAAACAGCTTAAATATCGCACAAAAAATTTAGACCTCTTGCGATTTTTATTCAAAAACTATTTGTTTTATATTGTGCCAGTACATAAAAAGACAACATTTATACACAAATAATCTGTTCGAAATTTAATGATTATTCAGGCTAAAAAATATTATTTTAACTATTTTTAAAAAGAAAAATCATCAGTTATTATTAAAATTCATTTGTTTTGCACTTACTTTGCAGCAATAAATTCGAACTTCGGGTTATTAATTTGGTATTATTAATATTAAAAATATTCACTATATTTATATATAAAAACAATAAATCATATGGCAAAAAATCTTCTAATAGTCGAGTCACCTGCAAAAGCTAAAACCATAGAAAAAATATTGGGAAAGGACTTTAAAGTAAAATCTAGTTTTGGGCACGTAAGAGACTTACCGGTAAGCGATATTGGTGTTGATGTAGAAAATGAATTTGAACCAAAGTATGTTATCTCCAAAGATAAAACCAAAGTGGTAAAGGAGCTGAAGAGTGAGGTTAAAAAAGCTGATGTAGTCTGGTTAGCGACTGATGAGGATCGTGAAGGAGAAGCTATATCATGGCATTTGAGTGAGGTTTTAGGTCTTGACTCTAATACTACAAAGAGAATTGCATTTAGAGAAATAACGAAACCGGCAGTAAAAAAAGCAATTGACAATCCTCGCACCATAAATATGAATATAGTTGATGCACAGCAAGCAAGGCGTATCTTGGATAGATTGATGGGGTATGAATTATCTCAACTCTTGTGGAGAAAAGTCAAAGGAAAATTGTCTGCAGGAAGAGTACAGTCCGTTGCAGTAAAATTGGTCGTGGAAAAAGAAAGGGAAATCAGAAATTTCAATCCTACAGCTTCCTACAAAGTATTTGCTTATTTTACAATTGACAACAACGGTAAAAATGTAGAGCTTAAAGCGGAATTGAAGAAATCATTTATTGAAGAAAAAGAGGCTACTGACTTTTTAAATAAAGTAAAAAATGCTGAATATAGAATTGATGACATAAAAATAAAACCGGTAAAGAAAAATCCTGCACCTCCTTTTACAACATCTACTTTGCAGCAAGAAGCAAGCACAAGATTCGGCTTTAGTGTAAAAAGAACTATGATGGTTGCACAGAGACTATACGAAAAAGGTATGATAACGTATATGAGAACGGATTCTACTAATCTTAGCAATGTAGCTTTGGGGTCTATCACAAATTATATAAAAGAAGAATTTGGAGAAAAATATCATCAGTTCAGGACATATAAATCGAAATCAGCAAATGCTCAAGAGGCTCACGAGGCTATCCGACCATCATATATCGAAAGGAAAAATGCAAGTGGCGACAATGATGAACAAAAACTATATGAACTGATTTGGAAAAGAACAATAGCTTCTCAAATGGCTAGTGCGGAATTGGAAAGAACTGAGGTCGATATTGATATATCAACTTATAAAGATTCATATTTTGTTGCAACCGGTCAAGTTTTAAAATTTGATGGTTTTTTGAAAGTATATATCGAATCTAAAGATGAAGACGAAAATGAGGATGTGAAAGGTATGCTTCCTCCTTTGAAAACAGGACAACTATTGAATATCAACTTTATTGAAGCTATACAAAAATACACAAAAGGCCCTGCGAGATATACAGAAGCTTCACTGGTAAAAAAATTAGAAGCATTGGGTATCGGTAGACCATCAACTTATGCTCCTACTATTTCAAAAATCATGCAAGAAGAAAGAGGATATGTTGTGAAGACACCATTGGAACCAAAACAAAGGGAGGTTACAACCCTTACTTTAAAAGATAGCAATTTAACAAAAAAGGTATATAAAGAAAATTTTGGCGGTGCCAAAAACAGACTACATCCAACAGATATGGGAATGGTAGTGACGGATTTTTTAGATGGAAAATTCGAAAAAATTATGGATTATGGCTTTACTGCTAAGGTTGAAGCTGATTTGGATAAAATAGCTGAAAATGGTCTGAATTGGAGAAAAATGCTAGCTGATTTGTATTTTCCTTTTCATGAGGTCATAGAGGATACAATGGAAAACCAAACTAGAGTTAGGGCAAAAAGAGTCTTAGGAACTGATCCTGAAACCGGACATGAAGTTCTGGTTCAAATTACTAGATTCGGACCGGTTGTACAAATCGGAACAAGAGAAGAAGTGGGAGAAGAAGGTAAACCCAAATTTGCAAGTCTAAGAGCTGGGCAATCTATGGAAACCATCACGTATGAAGAGGCTATGAAATTATTTGAACTACCTAAAACAATTGGCAACTACGAGGAAAAAGAAGTAGTGATAGGTGTTGGACGATTTGGACCATACGTGAAATTTGATGGTAAATTTGTCTCTCTGGGTAGAGGTACTGACCCAATGGAAGTCACATTAGAAGATGCTATTGCACTCATTGAAAAGAAAAGAGATGAAGATAAGCCAATGGCAGAATACAAAGGATTTCCTATAACAAAAGGTAAAGGTAGATTTGGACCGTTTTTAAAATGGAATGATATGTACGTAAACGTACCGAGAAGATATGATTTTGATAACCTCACTTTAGATGAAGCATTTGAATTAATTGACCAAAAGATAGAAAAAGAAGCCAATCGTTATATCCAAAGATGGGAAGATGAAGGGATAGCTCTTGAAAATGGTCGTTGGGGACCATTTATAAGATTTAAAAAGAAGTCTGTAAAACTACCAAAAGTAGATGGGAAAAAGCCTGAAGCAGAAGAATTAAAGTCATATACCCTGGAACAGGTGAAAGAGTTGATTGAAGCTGAAATCCCCGATGCATTTAAGAAAAAGACTAGAAAAAAGTCGGCAGCTAAGAAAAAAAATACTGCGAAAAAGAAACCAACAATTAAGAAAAAGAAATAATGTTGATTTTTTGTGTTTTATTAGCAAATGCAGGTAAGCAAAACTTAGTAAGTCTAAAGCCTTGTGAAAAATATAGGAAGGAGTTGTTTTATAGTTGACAGTTTTTAAATGGCGTCGCAAATTTATTTGCGACAAAGTCATGTCTGTCCATAAAGTCATAGAAAGATCAAATGTTTTATAGACAGACACTATTTAAATAATCCTATCAAGAAAAGATAGATTTTTTACCTAACCACATGATGAAGATCTCCTGACCTATTTTTAAATTACTCTTTGACA
>JALSPK010000129.1 GCA_026986005.1 Saprospiraceae bacterium | reverse complement strand
GAAATAGCTTTAAAAATATAGCCTTCGGCACCATTGTAATCACCTATCAGCCTGGAGCTAAAATATGAAGACAAACACCAAATTACGTATTTTTTGTTTGGATAATCCGCAGACAAACTATCGACTATTTTCAATGCATTATCAACATACTCTATCGACTTGTTATAGTCTCCAAATTGATTATATGCAAAACCTATATTATAATATGTTTGGGCTAATCTCAATGGATCAATCGAATCACAATACTCTCTTAATTTGATTGTCTGTCCTGCCCAAACATTAAATGCTCCTATAAGATCGTCCAAAAGGAAATAAGCAACTCCCGTTTGATTGGAGATTTCGGATTTTACATCACAGCCTACTACGTCGATATCATCCTCTTGTAATAGCGTAGTTAAAATGGTTTTTGCTTCTTTATATTCTTTATTTTTCAATAAAGTTTTTGCTTCATCGAACCTTGCAAGATACATATTTTGTTTTATGCTTACATCTACATCCTGTTGAGAATAGACCTCTATTCCCAAGCTTACGATTATAACCAATAAATAAAACAATTTCTTCATAAAATACCCCAAATTTAATTGAGGTATTCAAAGTATCCAAATTTTATCTAGTTTTAATTATTTTTTTTATTGATAATTTTGTTTTCAAAAAGTAGATTCCGGGTGCTAAATTTGCCAAACCATCCATTTTCAATTTATTGAGTCCAATTCCTAAATCATAATCTCTTTTAACAACAATCTCTCCTCTTGAATCCATTAGTTCAATTTTTTGATTTTTGTGTTTAGAAGAAGATAATTCAATATTTAGATATTCATTGAATATACTGGGATAAGCTTTCAATAAATTTGAAGTACTCGATTGACTGTTTTCAATTATAGATTCTCTAAATTGGATATCATTTTCATCTAAAAGCGCAAGCGAAGCCGTTAAATCAACAACACCCTCTGTTTTCACCATTCCAATTAAGTTGTCATTAAAATTTGCTCCATCAAGAATTAATTGCTTTACTTCTTTTGGATCAAAATAATCAAGATATGTGCCTAATATTGCGGCAACTGATGAAACATAAGCTGTTGCCTGAGAAGTTCCGCTCAATAATGCCATCTGACCATTTAGGACAAACCCCGGGACATTTTCCCCAATAGCACATATATCAGAATTGACAAATCCATAATTGCTAAAATAGCTCAATGTGGAGTCACAAGCATTGGACGAAACTGAAAGTATATTCCAACTTGGATATGATGCAGGATAAGCTTTGAGTGTGTCATTGTCATTGTCAATAGCATCATTGCCTGCCGCAGTCACAAACAGTACTCCATAATCGCCGGCTGTCTCAATGGCTACTTGTACAGGAGTCTTTTTGTCGCTTTCTTTAGCGTAAAACAACCAACTTGCATTTATTATATTTGCACCTATATCAATACTGTGATCAATAGCTTGCACTATGTCTGAAAGCCTACCAACTCCCTCCGTATCATGAGTTTTAGACTCAAATATCGAAATGGCATTTTCGTTAGCAGAAGTGGTCATTGCACTGAGTATACTGGTGATATGTGTACCGTGTCCATTATCATCTTGAGCTATATCACTATTTGAAACAAAATTGTATCCACCGTAAATATCAACAGATTCAAAAGCCGCATTTTGATTGAGAAAATCAAACCCTGTATCAAGAATATCAATAATTACATTTTTATCCCCTTTTTTCTTCGCGACAAAAAACTTGGAACATTGCTCTATTTCATAGTCCTGACTCGATTCTGAAATAAGATCTTGTATTTCCTTCTTTATAGTATAATTATAAGATAGACTTCCTACACCACTAGCACAATTGTTATCATTCTCATCGCCCCCATCATCGACCCAAGCTTCTGCCAATTCCTGAATTGTACTTACAGTAACTGAATCATCAATCATAAACGGATACCCATTTACCTTCCAATATCTGACTTTTGAATAATTTGTAATCCATATTTCGGTAGAATTATATCTCAACATTATGGAGTCAATGGATTCTTGTGAAACATCTGTATCAAAATAAACCAAATAGCCATCTGCTTCCTTCTGTTGGTTTATTATGTTGTTTTGACTTTGTCCAGTTGTTAAATTTACAGATAAAAAAGCAATAAATAGTAAACTAAAATTTAAAATTGATTTCTTCATAATTGGTTTTTTTTGGTCGAATGCACAATATCATGCTTATCTATATTAATAAAAGGGCAAAAACGCTAATTTCAGGACAAAATTTTCAAACTTTTTTTTCAGTATTTTTTTTCTGTTTTTTTTTAAATAAAACCTTGCCCCAAAATGACGCTATAAAACACGGTGGTTCAATCTAATACAAATCTATCAAAAAATACGTCAACATATTACAAAAAAATATATGTAAAAAATACCGTGATTGTTTTGTCCTGAAAACTTACTTTT
>JALSPK010000128.1 GCA_026986005.1 Saprospiraceae bacterium | reverse complement strand
TAACCTATGGGTGAAGCTAAGATTTAGTGAGCTTCCCATCTGCGCTAGCAGATGTTCAACTCAATTATGCAGAGCTTTTTAAATCCCGTGCTAAACCAATATCTTATTCCCTGCTATCCGCATTGGACTCACGGATTCAGGTATATTTTTTTTATAATAGTATCGCTTTTATAACATTCGAGTGAGCAAGTGTCTAATTTGATATTTCTGAACCGATGAATAGGTAAAAAATTGTAAAAAAGAGGGGGGATGGGTAATTGTGCAAGAATTTTGATGGGGGGCTTTTTTCTACCTTTCTCCATTTTTCTCCAAGGGATTAAATAAAAGCTGATAGATTGAATACCCACCATAAAAAAATCAGGTTCTCGAATCAAACAAATAACTCAATGGACTTTTTACTCCATCAGCACCTTGTTTCAAGATATGCGTATAAATCTCAGTTGTTTTAACATCGGAGTGACCAAGTTGTTGCTGAACCGTACGAATATCTGCGCCACTTTGTAATAAATGCGTTGCAAAAGAGTGGCGCAAAGTATGAGAACTAATGACCTTTCGAATGCCTGCATCACGTCCTGCTTTTTTAATCACCTTGTTGATTATAGATTCATCAATATGATGTCGTCGAACAAGACCTGTTTCAGGGTCAACACTCAAGCGAGCTGATGGAAAAAGGTATTGCCAAGCGAGTGACTTATTTGCATGTTGATATTTTCGTTCAAGAGCGTCAGGCATCCAAACACCAGCGTACAGTTTATTTTCCTGATCTTTTACCAAGAAAGACTCTACTCGTTTAATTTGTACCTCTATCATAGGTAATAACTCAACTGCCATTGTAGTAAAGCGATGCTTAAAACCTTTACCATTCCAAATACGTACCTGTTTTAAATCCACATCAATATCCCCTGTGCGTAAACGAACGACTTCCATGCGTCTTAACCCCGAACCATAAAGTAAGCCAAACAGCAGTTGATATTGAAACGGAATATGATCAAATAATATTTTAACTTGATTCTGAGTTAAAACTACAGGTAGCTTGGCTTGTCGCTTAGAGCGTTTGAAAGCACTCACATCACCTAATGGTTGTTCTAGAAATTTATTGTAAAGAAACATTAATGAGTTTAGAGCCAATGCTTGTGTGCTTGCTGACACCGATCTATTCACAGCCAAGTGAGTCAAGTAGCGTTCTACATCACACATACCTAATGAAGAAGGATGTTGCTTATCACAAAAAATAATAAATGAACGAATCCAAGAAATATAAGTGCTAATAGTGCGCTTGCTATAGTGTCTTGCCATCATGAAATCAGATATCTCATTAAAAAAGGTGATTGATACATAAAGTAGCCCTAGGAGGCTGTCCGAGAACTCGGATTGAAACGAAAATGCCAGAAACACCATAAGGTGAGCTTATCAAAAGAGGCGAATAGTTGCTCTATTTAACAAATTTGATAAGCTCAGATTATGATGTTTATGAGATTTGCAGTCAATTCTTAGTTCTCGGACAGCCTCCTAGCTATCAGAAGAAGAATTTAGTATATTTGTAGTCAATAAGAATTATGTGGGAATAAATTCCTATACAATAGATTTTCAGGATGAAAGGTAGTATATATAGTTTGGAAAACAACAAGTTATATAACTTGTATGAAAATCACACATGATTAGTGGGATTCCCTATAATATTGTTTTGTGGGACGTTAGTCCCATAAAACATACTGTTATGTCTCAAGGGTGAAATATGGACTTTATATATGCGGATGAATTAAAGAAAAAGTTTGATGTAACAGGTTACTTTTATGAGTTAGATGTAAATAATATAATTTTTAAATGTAGAAATCGGCTGGATATAAAATCAAAAGAACACGTCAATGGTACTCCTCCCGATATAATTGTGGTAATGATGAATCCAGGTTCATCCAAGCCAAAGAGTACTGACTATATTGAACCTAGATACTCTGTTTCAAATATTGATAGTTTAATTGAACAAGATATGGTTGAAACAAAGCCTGACAATACACAGTATCAAATAATGCGTGTGATGCTCGAAAAAGGCTGGAATTATGCAACAGTTATAAACTTAAGTGACTTAAGAAATGGAAATAGCGGAGAATTTTCAAAAGTCTTTGATACGATGTCAATTAATAACTTATCTCATCCTGATAGTATTTTTAGCGACTTACGAGAGCAAGAACTAGATTTTTTACTTAGCAAGTATGAAAGTGATATTATTTTAATTGGTTGGGGTAACTTGAAAAATCAAGAAGAATTTATGAAAAAGGCATTTAGTAAGTTTAAAGAATATAATATTGTTGGTGTAAAAAGTGAAAACTGTGAATATTGCTATTCTCATCCAAGCCCTCAAAAACAAGAGCAAAAAGTTCAATGGTTAAAAAATATTGTTGAGTTATTAACTATATAAAGACATAACAAATAAATCCACTTGATCGTAAAAAG
>JALSPK010000127.1 GCA_026986005.1 Saprospiraceae bacterium | reverse complement strand
CAAATTCGCTTTCTCATATATTTGTAAAAATAAGTAGTAATACCTTATCTTCCAATACTTTTGAAGATACTATTACGTTAAAAACTTTTACTGAAAATATCTATTATAAAATAACAGCTATTGATTTTCATGGTCATTTTTCGGAATTTTCAGAGACAATAAATCTTAAAAAACCCGATATTATTCCACCTTTTCCACCAAGTATAAAAAAATATAATTACAATCAAAATGAGGGCACAATCACTATATCCTGGTCTCCAAGCAAAAGTTCCGACCTGGATTACCATATTTTGTATAAATTCAATAACGGTAAATGGGAAGAAATCAAGAAATTCAATAAAAATGAAAATAAATTTACCGACAAAAATACAGAACCTGGTAAAGCATACAAATACAAAATTATCGCTGTAGATGATGACGGGCTTAGATCCAACAGCAAGGCTTTTGTCGTAATCAAAACAACAGACAAAAGGCTACCCTCGACACCTGAGATAACTGTTTGCAATTATAAAAATGAAAAAAGTATAAGAATAGAATGGACACCGACATCTGATAAAAAGCATAAAAATTATATAGTGTATCGCTCTATAAATGACCAAGCGTTTTCTGTTATTGCCAGAATAAAAGATTCTTCATACGAGGATACAGGTGTCTCGAGAAACAAGAAATATTCCTATGCCATAAAACAAATATGGGAAGACGGTAAAAAGTCAAAGATGAGTCAGGTAGTACATCCAAAATAAAATACTACCCCTCTATCAACCCATAATTACTCTTTTATTATCTGATATTTTTTGGCAACAAACATCATTATATCTTTTATCTTTGTGCCTCCAAGACAAAGGTCTTCCGTCCTCTTGTCGAAAAATCCCCTCGGTGGGGCAAGGGGGTGAAATCTCTAAATACATGATCTTCATACTCTACCTTAATCTCGCCCCAATCCAAGATAGAGGCAAGCTCCTGTGGCACTTTCTTTTGTTTCAAATAAATTTGAAACACCTTTTAAAGACCTTCGCCATACTAATAGGACATGTTGTGCCTTTGCTTTAATCCTTGTTTAGACTTTCCAAGTTTTCAAAACTTGGAAAGTCTGGGGTATTATCGACACGCACTATTTCAGCACTTTGAAACTTTGATCTTTTCTTGCCAAGCTACACTCTGACTCTCCATTTCTCCACTACACTACGAAATCGGGAGAACCGCATCCCGCAAATTCCTGCTTCGGCTTTGTTTTTTTTGCACCGATACCTCCCAACCTCCTGTTTCGCCGCACGCTTCGAAACCGGAGTAGCTCCATCCCGCAATTCCTAAAAATTAATTAAATCAATCTCTTTTATTCAATCCGTAATTCGTAATTTTTAATTCTCTATTAATTCCCCTTTTGTCTTTTAAACTTTGAACTTTGTCCTTTTAAACCTTTTCCCACTCATACCCTACTATATTCCTTTTCTCCTTGCTAAATTCTATACCTATAAGATATATATTGTCATAATCACTATATTTTTCGTAGTAGCTTTTTTCTTTTATTTGTTTCAGGGCAGCTCCGGTAGCTTTTTCAGACAATTTAAATTCTATGATAAAGACCTTGTCCTGATATTGCAAGGTAAGATCTATGCGTCCGAGATTGGACACATCTTCAGGGATGGTTGTCATACCGATACTTGCAAGGTATGCATATACTACACTGGCATAATAGCCTTCAAATTCAGGTAGTTTATTATTAGTGAAATTGTTGTATGGAATTGATGCAAAAAGAGTAAAAAGTGCATCTTTAAGACCATTTAAGTCTGCATTTTTAATCATATTCAATAAACTTCTTTGAAAACCTAATTTTTGAGTTGTTTGCGTTGTTAAATATGTAATAAACAGGCTATTCAGAGATAGTTGAATTTCCTTATTTGGGACTCCAAGACGATAATTTACTCCCAAATATTCAATAATCTCTTCTTTTATGGTTAAATATCCCGTTTGCCATAGTAATGCGACTAATTCTATATTATCAACGTCAAATGTATTAAGAATCTCTTTAGTAGCAACAAAGTTTTCTATATTCGGAATAAAATATTCTCCTGTTTTTAACATTTCTATTAAAAATGACGGGTTGCCTGTCTCCCACCAATAATTTTCATATTTAAATCCCTTGTCAATAAATAGCAAAATATCAAACGGATTATATACTTTTTCGCCAAGATAATAATAGCCGTTGTACCATTTTTTTACCATATTCATATCTACGCCATTTAGTAAATCTTTGAATATAGTCTTCAAATCATTATGTGTATATCCACATATAGTTGCATATTTTTCATCTAAGGTAATATCGTTAAGATTATTCAAGCCACTAAACAGATTCATCTTTGAAAACTTGCTTACTCCGGTGATAAATACAAACCTGATATAAGCATCATTGTCTTTGATAACCGCATAAAAGTTTTTCATTGCATCACGCATT
>JALSPK010000126.1 GCA_026986005.1 Saprospiraceae bacterium | reverse complement strand
GAGTTGGAACCGGATGGACCTCCTTTTTTTGGGCCTTTTTGCCCGGGTGAAAAAGTATCAGTACATATGAAGTTTACTTTTGATGGCACTCAGACAGGAGATGACTGGTTGATGAGTCTAATACCAAAATTTGGCAATGGCTGGGATATGACAGATTTTGATTTTACCACCAATATTCCAAAGGCAATTCCTCCTCTTCCTGCAGAGTACTACGAATCAAATGGAGATTGCGCTCCTTTGGCGACGGAAGCATTCAGCTATTTATGTACTTATGTAGATAGTGATGGAAACCTAAGATTATGCAATACTGAATGCGAAACCTGCCCATGTTCAAAAGGTTTAGAAATAGGGGATACTTTGCCAAGCGGGTATTTTTGGGTTCAAGAAGGGACATCTCCTAAATGCGACTCTAATAGTTGTTCTCCTTCTAAAAAATATGGAATTGGTACTCCGGTTTGCACGATAAACTGGGATATAAATCTTAAAGTTAAAGAATTTGAAAACTCACAGGATTGTTTTAATAATAATGATCTCAAAATTTCATTTATGGTTTTTTCTGATGGAAATGTTGGTTGTTGGGATGATCCTATTGATGAATATATGGGTGGTAAACCACATAGTTCACCCCCTTGGAAAGTGTCCTGTTATATTCCTCCGCATGTAATATCTATTCCTCAAACTAAAGATATTTGTTCTAAATCAGAAGTGGGAATAGCTGTGTCAACAGATGATGGTAGTACAGAACTTGTGGAGATAACTTATAATAAAAATCCGAATATTTTTGGCGCAAACACCCATAACTTCTTAGCTGGAAATGGTATAATCAATGACACTCTTATAATAAAAAATCATAATATTTGTGAACCGCAGGTCATTTACTATTACGCTAGAACTGTGACGACAATAGAATCCTGTACTCAGAATATTGATACTATTGAAATAATAGTTTATCCTACACCCGAAATAGTCACTCAAGATACTTTGCCCGTCAGGCATGTTGAAAATTTACCATTTGCAATGCCTATCAATGCAGAGTGTGGCTATCCTGCCAATTATTATTTCAAATGGGAAGATAATTTAATTGGAAAATCCGGCGAAGGAGATAGTATATTTATTGATAAATCATTTGGTGTTGGTTTGCATATATTCAACATTACGGTAACAGACGAACTAGGTTGTGACAATACCGGCAAAATGTTGGTGTATTTGTATGATGACAATTCATATCTTTATATCAAAAGCAAAAAAAGAGACGCCTCTTGTTTTGGTGAATGTGATGGTGAAATCACAATATCAAATGTACTTAATTCTACCCCACCATTGAGTTATCAATGGAGCACAGGTGATACAATCGCATCAGTTAATAATCTTTGTGCGGGTATTTATACTGTAACGGTAGCTGATAACAACGATAAATCTTCAATTGACACTATCATTATAAATCAGCCAAAGGAGATAATTATCACAATAGATACCGTATTGCATATAACAGATTCCAATAAAGGAGGCGTTTTTGTTACTACCAATAACAACGGCAATTACATTTATGACTGGATAGGGCCGGAAGGTTTTTCTGCAAAAAAACAAAATATTACCAATCTTGCGAATGCAGGATGCTATACATTTACTGTCATAGACACATTGATCAATTGCAAACGGGACACAACGATATGTATTGAAAACAAGACTGCAGTCACAGAATTATATAAAAACAATTCGGCATATATCGTTCCCAATCCTAACACGGGCATATTTGATTTAATACTTGGTGATATATTATCAGGAAATTTACTGATCGAACTATATTCAAATAACGGTAAAAAAATATATTCCAATACCTATGAAATAAATGATAATCAAAAATCATTAAGATTTGATTTTACTTTGTACACAAGCGGCATGTATTTTATGAAATTGGTAACTAAAGATAAAATAGAAATTGTGAAATTTGTTCATCGATAGGAAAATGTCTCTATGGAACGTTAATAACAATCCTGCTTCTAATAACAAACCGCTATCAAGATACTGATTATAAAAAGTTTATTTTTTACTTTTTCTACTTCAAAAATTATTTCTATAGCTAAGGCTATCCAAAGATTTTTTTCATCGAATAAGCAAAAACTAATTCTTTTTCTATTTTACCATCTTGACAACGGTTTGGTATAAAATATTCCGTTGATTATTTTTGCTAACGTTGTGATAAATATTGAAAAATAAGCATTAAAAAATCGTAAAGAATAGATTATCAATGACTAAAATTAACGTTAGATGGAATTACAATTCTTCTTTAAGATATCTTGCAGTATGACTTTGTTCACATTTAAGTATTCCTTCGGTATTACCCTGATATAGGAGTTCACCGCCTTCATTTCCTCCTTCAGGTCCTAGATCTATCAGATAATCCGCAGATTTAATAATATCCATATTATGTTCTATAACCAAGATTGTATTTCCTCTGTCCACCAATTTATTTAGAACGTTAATCAAATGCAAAATATCCTCAAAATGTAGACCTGTGGTCGGTTCATCCAAAATATAGAAAGTTTTTCCAGTATCTTTTTTAGATAACTCTTCCGCCAATTTTACTCTTTGTGCTTCTCCTCCGGATAGTGTAGTGGCTTGTTGACCTAGTGTTATGTAACCAAGGCCTACATCCAATAGAGTTTTTAGTTTTCTTTTCAATGTGGGTACTGCTTCAAAAAAATCATATGCTTCTTCAACAGTCATATTGAGTACATCCGAGATTGTTTTTCCTTTGTACAATACCTCAAGAGTCTCTCTATTGTATCTCCTCCCTCCACAATCCTCGCAGTCTACATATACATCAGGCAGAAAATTCATTTCAATTTTCATCTTTCCACTTCCCTGACATGTCTCACATCGCCCTCCTTTTACATTGAAAGAGAATCTTCCCATGGCATACCCCCTTATTTTTGCATCAGGGGTGATCGAATATAGTTTTCTTATATGGGTAAACAATCCTGTATACGTCGCCGGATTTGACCGGGGAGTTCTTCCTATTGGTTTTTGATCTATTTCGATTATCTTGTCAATATGTTCAATTCCTTTTAAAGACTTAAAAGGTAAAGGTTTTTTGATGCTTTTATGCAGTTTATGTCTCAAATAGGGATACAATGTATCATTAATAAGTGTTGATTTTCCACTACCTGACACTCCTGTGACACATATAAATGTACCAAGAGGAAGTTTGATAGAAATATTTTTAAGATTATTGCCTTTAGCTCCTTCTAATAGTATATATTTTTTATTCCCCTTTCTTCTTTTTTCAGGAACAAGTATTTTTTTTCGTCCACTGAGGTAATCAGGGGTAACGCCTTTAAACTTCAAAAAAGCTTTTGGTGTGCCTTTGGCAATCACTTTGCCTCCATGTTTGCCTGCTCCCGGACCCAAATCGAAAAGATAATCTGATTCTAGCATTATCTCTTTGTCATGCTCTACCACAATGACCGTATTACCAATGTATGTTAATTCTTTTAGAGCATCGATTAACCTTTTGTTGTCTCTTGAATGAAGTCCAATGCTCGGTTCATCCAAAATATATGTTATTCCTGTCAACTTAGAACCAATTTGAGTAGCCAGCCTTGTTCTTTGAGCCTCCCCTCCCGACAAAGTTCTGGTGGGACGATTCAAATTCAGGTAACCCAGACCAACTTGCAGTAAAAACTCTACTCTGGTTAACAATTCTTTCAAAATCTCTTTGGCAATTGCATTCTGTTTATTTGAAAGATCTTTTTTAAGGTTTGATAACCAGTTAAAAAGTTCGTTTAAATCCATTTCAGCTACATGACCTATATGTTTTTCAGCAATTTTAAAGTGTAAAGACTCTTTTTTCAATCTATACCCATCGCATTCATCACAGGTCACTACAGACATATATTCTTCTGCCCATGACCTGATTTTTTCTGAAGTAGTACTCTCATACCATCTTTTTATCATATTTACAAGTCCTTCATATGCCAGATTATATGTGTATTCTGTCATGCCAAAATTAAAATCATACTTAAACTCTTGATTGCCTCCGTTCAATATAATATCAATTGCTTTTTTAGGAATGTTTTTTATTGGAGTATCATAATCAAATTTGTGTTTTTTTGCAATTTCTTTTAATTGCTTGAAAGTCCAAGTATCTCTTACTTCTCCAAATGGTGCAATTCCTACTTCGTTTATAGTTTTATTCCAGTCAGGAATAACTTTTTCCAAATCAACATTATTAACCTTTCCTAAACCCTTGCATTTTGGACAAGAACCATAGGGGGTATTAAATGAAAATGAATTTGGGGAAGGTTCTTCATAAGACACCCCTGAGTCAGGACACATCAAACTTTTACTGAAAGGGAAAACTTTATTCTCCTTCAAATCAGCAATCATCAGTAGATTATCTCCCATTTTCATGGCAACTTCAATAGAAGAAGACATCCTTTCTCGCTTGGTTTTATCTACAATTATTCTATCTACTACTACTTCAATATCGTGGGTTTGATATCTATCAAGCTTGTATCCCGGCTTTATATCAACGATCTCTCCATCAACTCTGACTTTGGTATATCCACGCTTCCTGATTTGATCAAAAAGTTCTCTGTAATGGCCCTTTCTCCCCCTCACCATTGGCGCTAAAACAGCTATTTTCTTTTTGTCAAATTCATTAAGAATGACATCATTAATTTGTTCTTCTGTATATTTTATCATTTTCCTACCTGTCACATAAGAATATGCTTCACCAATTCTGGCAAATAAAAGTCTTAAAAAATCATAAATTTCTGTAGTTGTCCCAACGGTAGATCTCGGATTCCAACCGGTTGATTTTTGTTCTATAGAAATTACAGGGCTCAAACCGGTTATCTGTTCTACATCCGGTCTCTCCATTTTACCCAAAAATTGTCTGACATACGCTCCAAAAGTCTCCATGTATCTTCTTTGCCCTTCAGCATAAATAGTATCAAATGCTAATGAAGACTTTCCACTACCGCTAATGCCCGTAATTACGACAAGTTTGTTTTTCGGTATATCCACGTCAATATCCCTTAGGTTATTTTCCCTAGCTCCTATTACAGATATGTATTTATTCTTTATCGGCATTTAAAAAAGTACTAAAATTCACGTTTCGATTAAGACAAATTGACAAAGATATATTATTTTTAAAAAATACCAAATAAGTATTATTAAAATAGCCGCATTTCATATTTTTATACCAAACCGGTATCAATACGGTGAAATAGAAAAAGAATTAGTTTTTGCTTATTCAATGAAAAAAAACTTTGCATAGCTTTAGCTATGGAAAGATTTTTTGAAGATGAAGAAATGAAAACTAAACTTTATATAATCAGCATATTGGTAGCGGTTTGGTATTAGTCTAGTATTGTCATGTGATCAAAATACTCATATCAGTTTCAGGTCTCAGCATTTTAATCAAATTACTGATGCTAAGGCATCACTAATTCTCAGAAAGACAAAAATATCATCAAAAATCTTAATTTTTCAAAGATCAAGCACTTTATAGACAGACACTATTTAGTGTCTGTCTATAAAATCATTAAAATTTAAAAATAATCTTTTTGCGATATTTTTACCTTCCTCAACTCGCTGATACATGGGCATCACTTCGTTTCGGAAAGATAAAACTCTCATCAAAAATCTTTATTTTTCAAAAATCAAACACTTTATTGACAGACACTAATTAATGAAATGCTTCTCTATTTATTCAGGTTTTAATTCTAAAGTGTTACCTTTGCATTTGTGATACCGGAATTTGGTATCTGATACGCTAATTCGGTTAAAAAGAATAAAAAACAAATATTTGTGTTTATAACACTCAAGTTTATAAAATGATGGAAAATAGTTTAACTGTTTACAATAGTAAGAGCAGAAAAAAAGAGGTTTTCGAACCTATTCATGAAGGAAGGGTGGGTATGTATGTGTGTGGTCCAACTGTATATAGTGAAGTCCATTTGGGAAATGTAAGGACTTTTGTAAGTTTTGATGTCATATACCGGTACTTATTGTACCTAGGATACAAGGTTCGATATGTAAGGAATATAACCGATGTTGGACATCTTACCGATAGGGGAGAAGACAAGGTTTCTGCAAGGGCTAAACTTGAACAACTTGAGCCTATGGAGCTTGTACAGAAATATAGCAATATGTTTCATGAGATGATGAGCATCTTCAATACAAAGAGTCCGAGCGTTGAGCCAAGAGCTACCGGTCATTTGATTGAACAAATAGAGATGGTCAAGGACATTATGAAAAATGGATATGCTTATGAAAAAAACGGTTCTGTATATTTTGATACATTGAAGTTTAATGATAATTACAAGTCTTATGGGAAGTTATCCGGCAGAAAGATTGATGAATTATTTAGTGAAACACGAGATGATCTAAAGAATCAAGATGAAAAAAAACATCCTTCGGATTTTGCTATTTGGATGAAGGCATCCGATGAGCATATCATGAAATGGAATTCACCATGGTCAGTAGGTTTTCCGGGTTGGCATCTAGAGTGTTCTGTAATGAGTACAAAATATCTAGGTAAAACATTTGATATTCATGGAGGAGGTAATGATTTGAAGTTTCCTCATCACGAAAATGAAATAGCGCAAAATGTTGGTTGTACAGGAGTAGAGCCTGCAAAATACTGGTTGCACACCAATATGCTTTTGATGAATGGGAAAAAAATGTCAAAAAGCGATGGGAATACCATTTCGCCATATGAACTATTTTCTGGCGATAGTCCGCATGTGTCGAAGGGGTATAGTCCGATGGTAGTGAAGTTTTTTATGCTTCAATCTCATTATCGCAGCACAATGGATTTGACTGACAATGCACTTCAAGCAGCAGAAAAAGGGTATAGCAAATTGATGGACGCTGCTAAGGCATTAGACAAAATGGAGCATCCGGGTAAAGGAAATGATACTGATGCAAATAAAAAATTACTTGCTTCAGTTAATGGTATAATTGCCGACATGGATGATGATTTCAATACTCCTAAAGCTCTTGCAGGAATATTTGAATTAGTGAATTTTATCAATAAACTCAAAGCTGGTCACATAAGATATAGTGATATCACTTTTGATACTTTTGATAAATTGAAAAGCACGTTCATTAAATTTGTCTATGATATTTTTGGGCTAAAAGATGAAGCAGGAGGAGTGAAAGACAATAATTCAATAGATGGAGTTGTTCAATTATTGATTACTATCAGAAATGAGGCAAGAGCTAATAAAGACTGGTCTACCTCTGATTTGATCAGAGATAAACTCATGGAATTGGGTATTCAGTTAAAAGATGGTAAAGAGGGTACTAGTTGGTCAAAAATATAATATTTATAATGGGGCAACACCCAATAATAACTTTCAAATTATGAAATATACAAAGAATATTTTTCTCGTAATTATAGCTTTGACTTTGGTTGTCACCGCTTGCAAAGAGGATAAGAGTAAAAATGTCTCCAAATCAAGTACTGATAAAAAGGTTAAAGCCCAAAAAAGTGTAAAAATCCCTACTTTTAATGGAGATTCAGCATATTATTATGTAAAAAAACAAGTAGAATACGGTCCCAGAGTGACAGGTACGGATGCTCATAAAAAAGCTCAACAATGGTTTGTAGACAAATTCAAATCTTATGGAGTAGATGTTGATGTCCAAAAATTCAAAGCAAAATTTGCAAATGGTAAAACAGAAAATGCAGCTAACATCATAGCGCATTTCAATCCGGGAAAGAATAAAAAAGTAATTATCGCAGCTCATTATGATTCCAGATATAAAGCTGAAAAAGATCCCAACCCTGAAATGAGAGACAAACCCATAGATGGTGCGGATGATGGTGCTAGTGGGGTAGGAGTAATATTTGAATTAGCGAGGATTTTATCTAAAAACCCTATTGATTTATCAGTTGATCTAATACTGTTTGATGCCGAAGATAATGGGGAATCTTCAGCAGGAGACAAAAGTTGGTGCTTGGGTTCGCAGTATTGGTCCAAAGAAGCGGCCGGGAGTGGCTATAAAGCAGATTTAGGCATTTTATTGGATCTGGTGGGCGCAAAAGGAGCGGTATTTACCAAAGAGGCAATTTCAAAACGATTTGCAGGCCCTGTACAAGATGTGATATGGAATCTGGCATCAAATATGGGATATAGTGATTTGTTTGCTAATATTGAAAGGGGCAATGTTGACGATGACCATTTGTATGTCAATCAAATTGCAAGAATTCCGATGGTAGATATTATTAGCATACCTGATCCTGTAAATGGATTTGGAGCACATCATCATACCCATAAAGACAATATTGACATCATTGATAAAAATACATTAAGAAGAGTAGGTCAAGTAGTTATTGCCTTTATGTATAAGTACTCTGTAGATCAATTATGATATTGTTTGTAATAGGTGAAGACTCCTTTGAATATAATGTGTGGGTTATTTTATGACGAAATATCGTGAAAATTGTATGTTAATTTTTATATTTACATTTGCTTATGAAAAACATCATATTATTCATACTGCTTTTCCCCCTTGTTCTATTCTCACAGAAACAAGATTTGACTCAAAATAAATATTTGAGAATAAAAGGAATTGTATATAAAAATGAACTTTCAATTGAAGCAAAATTAAATACTTTGGGCTTTTCTTTAGGCATCAATAAAGGTAAAATAATTTCTTATCACACCACAAGATACTATCACTTTGAAGTAGCTTTTATGAAATCCTTTAAAGAGAAAAAGACTAATTTGGTAAGCACCGGACTTAATGTTTACAACAAGTATTCGTATGGAAAAGTAAACTATTTTTTTCCTATACGGTTGGGTATGGGTACAAAAAGATTTCTTTCTGAAAAGGATACAAATAAGGGGGTTGCCGTCGGCTATTCTATTGAAGGAGGAGTTGATTTAGCAGTATTAAAACCATATTACATCTATGTAAAATCGGGCTCTGACGGTCATAGTATCTTCTTAAATCAAATAAGATACACGGAGGAGAATAGAGATATATTTATTGATGAAAATCTTATTTATGATAGAGGTTCATTCTTTAAAGGATTTAACCACTTAAGTTTTATTCCCGGTATTCATGTGAATGCAGCTGCTCATTTCGCCATAAAAGCTTATGAAAAACCGGTTTTTGCTTTTGAAACAGGTGTTATGATTGATGCATTTATCAAGCGTGTGCCAATAATGGTCGAGACAACCGGTTTTAAAAACAATTTTATATTTATCAATGTATTCATAAATGTATTGCTCGGAAAAAGATGGAATTGAGATCTACTTCATGAATTTCTTGTTAGTATATAAATCTTCCCTCTTTTAAGGTGCAGTTGTTATGACCTTAGCTATAAATGTATAATTTGACATAATTTCTTTAATTTTCAGTATATATACTCCTCGTTGAAGATTCGATATCTTATATTTTTTATGCATTGTATCCGACATTAACAATTTACCTGAGATATCGTATAGATTTACTTGATGCTTTGAGTTATTAGATACATAAATATTTATATAATCACTTGTAGGATTGGGATAAACTATAATACTGTCATCTTCAATTTCTTGAGTACCGGTAACTAAATCCTCTCCATCACAATCTTCATCAATCCCATTATTGGGAATTTCAACAGCTCCAGGATATATATCGGCATTATTGTCATCACAATCCTCATCATGTGTATATCCATCCTGATCCAAGTCATCATCCAATGTAACGGGATTACAATCATTATCAATGCCATCATACGGAATCTCGCCTACTCCCGGATTAATAGATGCATCATTGTCATCACAATCCTTATCATGTGTGTATCCATCCTGATCCAAGTCATCATCCAAAGTAGCCGGATTACAATCGTCATCTATCCCATTGTATACAATCTCGGTAGCTCCGGGATTGACAACCGGATTGTTGTCATCACAATCATCAGCCAGGATATAGCCGTCCCTATCCAAATCATCATCATAAGTAGCCGGATTACAATCATTATCAATGCCATCATATGGAGTCTCGCCTACTCCCGGATTAATAGATGCATCATTGTCATCACAATCCTCATCATGTGTGTATCCATCCTGGTCCAAGTCATCATCCAAAGTAGCCGGATTACAATCGTCATCTATCCCATTGTAAACAATCTCGGTAGCTCCGGGATTGACTTCTGCATTATTGTCGTCACAGTCATCCAAACTGGTATATCCATCCTCATCATTATCCGTGACTACTTGAGTTGTTGCGGTATTTGTCATGACCGGATAATTAAAGTCAAAGTATATCTCGGCAGTATTTTCCAATTTGTCATTTACATCAATATCGTCCCGTGTTTTAATTTTGAATATAACATAACCATCATTTATACTATCTTGATACGGCAAATCAATATCATCGAAAAGAAATGCTACCTCATCACCTTTAATTTTAGTATATACCGAATGAGATGTTTCTAAAATGGAGAGTGTAGATATATCAAAATATTCTGGATTTATTTCATCGATAATTCTTACATTGATAGCATTGGCATTGCCTGTGTTTTCAAATCTAATTTTATACGAAACATAGTTTCCTATCATATCTTTTAAAAGGTAATCTCCTTGAAGACATGTTTTATCATTAGGATCAAAAGAATTTCTGACATCTTCGTATAGAACAAATCTATTATCTACGCCAAGTGTATCTCGCACATCAGGAATTAAGTTAGAGACATAGTAAAGTGTCTCATCACCATCAAGTGCTGGAGTATCCATTGGGGAATTTAATTTGAATGTGACTTGAATTTCCATTGAATGAAATGGCTTGAGATCTTGATAATATCCTGTCAAAGTTCCATTATTGTCAGTAAGGGAATAATCTGAATTTACAAAAGAGACAAATTCATCTTGATATTTATAGTTGATCTGTCCGGATGAAGGGAAGTTTCCAATATTGGTAATTACAATTTTATGTTTTACTTCAAAACCGGGTCTCGCTACATCCAAAGGTACAACATAAACAGAGCAATCTGAAAGCGAATCTATTCTTGGTGTTAAGCAAATATCTTTATTGTATTGTTCAATTGATGAGAGCACTGTAAGATTAAGTGGATTGGGTGATATATTAAAATTGTCCGGATTGTCGATAATAGGACTTATTTTGTATTTGCCCGGGGGCAATTTGATTTCATACTTATCATGACTGTTTTTTGAAGGTTCTATAAATGCATTCAATTCATCTGATACAATTTTGAATTTTGCTTTATCTATCGAATATGAGTCAGTGGTACAGTCACCGGAATCCGAATATCTAAGACTTAACACCACTTTTTTGAAGTCTTCCCAACCGGTAAAATTACAAGTTGGATCCAGTATCACCCCCTCCAAATCAATTGAGGACTTTAACCAATCGTATTGAATAGGCTCTGCACAAATCCATTCAATATTTTCATACGATATATTCAAATATGCAGATACAGGTATCCCCATTACATTTAAGTATTTAATACTATTTTGATGAAAATTTATGTTTTTTAATGAAGGTAACCCACTAAGGTCCAGTTCTCTAAAATTATCACAATAGGATATACTGAAATAGTTTAATGAATTAAGATTGTTCATCTCCAAACTGGTCAGTTTATCACAATCATAAATATCAATTCTTTGCAGTGAGTTCAAATTATAGATATCCAAAGTGTCTAAAACATTGGCGCTATACAAATTTATTTCTTTTAAACTTGGAAAATCGTGTAAGCTAAGGGGTTTTACCAGTACATTTTCAAATCTTATATAAGTTAATGAGTTTAAGTTTTGTAAGTCCAGGTTTTCAATAATGCCATTATAATAAACAGAAAATTTTGTTAAAGAATTTAAATTTTTCAATATTATTGATTTTAAATGAGAATGTCCACGAATACTAATGGTTTCTAGTGTTGGTATATCGTGTATTTCAATACTTGTTAGTGCATTATTATTATTAAGCTTTAAATTTATCAATACGGGAAGATTTTCAAAACTAATAGTCTTGATTTTATTATTTTCATTGCAAGTAAAACTGTTTAAAGCAGGTAGGTTTATTAAATCAAAAATTGTCAATTTTGTATTATTTTGCAAATTAAATGTCTTTAAGGAATTTAAATTTTGATATGATAGTTCTGTCAATGATAAATTATACTCAATAACTAAGGAAGATAATGAACTAAGATTATCAAGGTTGATTTTTTTAACTAAATTATTATGATTTAATACAATATATTCTAAATTTGCTAATCCTTTTAATTCTAATGATGTAAGTAATCCGCAGTATTCAACTTTTAATGAATTTAATTCATTCAATTCTGAAAAGTCAATAGAACTTAACGAATTATTGTTTTTAACATTAAGGGATTTAACAGGACTATTATTTCCAAAACTTATACTCTTCAAAGAATTGTTATAAGTGATATCCAGATTTAAAAGCATTGGTAGAACGCTAAAATCCAAAGAAGTGATTTTGGGACTACTATTAATGACTAATTTGGTTAATGAATTCAAGCCGAAAAAATCAAAAGAAGATATTGAATTGTTCTCATTTATTGATAAAGTAGTGAGATTGCTCAAATTTTTAAAATTTATTAATTGCATAGAAGCATTTTGAGCTAAAGTAAATGTTTTAATACTTGAATTTTGGCCAAAGTCTATATCGGTTAAAGAAGGGTTTCTCTCAATTGTCAAACTTGTTAATGATGTTAGAGAAGATAAATCAATATTGGAAACTGAATTATTACTTATTAACTTCAAATTTATAAGAGAACTTAGTCCGGTAAAATCATAACTACTTATTGAGTTATTGGATTCAAGAGTCAAATTCTTTACATTAGACATTTTGGTGAAATCTATTCCTGTCAGAGAATTATTATTTGAAATCGAAAGGTTATCTATTGAACCATATCCCGCAACATCGTTTGTGATATTAAAATTTACCAGTGAATTGTTATCATTTATGTAAATAGAATATGTATTTATATTATAAATATCAATTGTGTCTAATGAGGTATTATTGCTTATATAAATATTGTTAACTAAATTCAGAAAATGTAGGCTGAACTTAGTCAATGAACTATTGCTATTGAATCTGCATTGAGATAGTTTGTTAAGATCGTCTAACTCAACTTCTTTAAGCCAAGAATTATTATTACATTGTAGTGTTTGAAGATTAGTAAAAGCATTAATCCCTTCCATTGATGCAAATTTTTCACTATAAAAGTTAAGATACGTGACAGAATGGGCTTCGCTAACCTGTATCTTGCCGTCTCCGTTGGTATCCACGTTTCTGTCGATAAGAGCCTGCAAGAAATCTGCATCCGGTATATCAACGATTTGAGAAAATGAAAATAATGAAGTGAAAATAAAAAATAGGAATGGAATTAATTTAAACATGATAGTAAATTTAGTTTTTAAAAAAAATATCATTTCCCTCAATCATCTTTTCCCTAATAGAGTCTGCCTATAAAGTGCTTGATTTTTGAAAAATAAAGAATATTTTTACTTTTTAATGACTTTAAGGGCAAGCATCAATTACCTACTAATTTGGAATTTAGCAGCTAAGTTAATGAATTTGCATAAATTATCCAAAATTTCAATGAGTTAACATTCATATTATTTCAAATTTATTGTGTTTTTGAATTTTGATTGTAAATATTCCGGCAAAATCGGGAAAGATAATTGCTATCAATTGAATTGCTCTTTCATGGTGTTGATACACGTTAATGGCAATATCCTGGTATACTACTTGGGTTGAAATAGTTTGTGCTTTCAATCTGAAGGTATCGAAAAAGGCTATTCGCTACCTGTTTTTATTTGCATCATAAAACTTAAAATGTAAATAATTGTTAGAAAACTATAACTGTATAATTAATATCAATGAGTAAGAGAGAAAGAAAACCTTCTTGGTTGAAAGTAAAATTGCCGCTAGGAGCATCATACAGACAGGTGAAACATACTGTTGACCATTATAATCTTCATACTATTTGCCAGAGTGGTAACTGTCCCAATATGGGTGAGTGTTGGTCTGCGGGAACAGCTACATTTATGATTCTTGGAAATATTTGTACCCGTAGTTGTACTTTCTGCAATGTAAAGACAGGGAAACCCACAGAATACGATATTGATGAGCCTAGAAGAGTAGCTGAAGCGATAAGACTCATGGGGGTAAAGCATGCTGTTATCACTTCGGTAAACAGGGATGAATTGGTCGATAAGGGTGGACAGATATGGCACAATACAGTGTTAGAAGTAAAAAAAATGAACCCTAAGACTACGATTGAAACACTAATCCCTGAAGTAAAAGAAGATTGGTTTGCTCTTGAATTAATGATTAGTCCGGGACAAGAAATAGTCTCTCACAATCTTGAAACTGTCCAAGAATTATATAAAAGAATTCAACCACAATCAAACTATAAACGCAGTCTTGAACAACTAAAAAGGATAAGAGATTACGGTAAAAGGACTAAATCAGGTATAATGGTCGGTCTTGGGGAAACCCCGGATCAAGTATATAAACTGATGGACGATTTAGTAGAGACCGGAACTCAAATACTTACTATCGGTCAATATCTTCAGCCTACATTGAATCATGCTCCTCTAGTCGAATACGTACATCCGGATCAATTTGCATTATACAAAGAAATCGGAATTGAAAAGGGCTTTGAATATGTAGAAAGTGGTCCTCTCGTCAGATCTTCTTACCATGCGGAAAAACAATTGTGAGCACCTATTATTCCTGCTCGTATTCGCTGTTATTGATCATTTCTTCATCTGATAGCGTAAGTAAAAAAGCTTTCAATTGTTTTTTTTCTTTATCTGACAAATGAACACCTCCTTTGTACGCGCTTTTCATCAGAGGATCTATTGTTGATGAAAAAACCAAACCTTCACTGTAATGATTAATTACATCATCAATTGTTTTAAATCTACCGTCATGCATATAGGGAGCAGTATACTTTAAATTTCTTAGTGTTGGAGTCTTGAATTTGCCTCTATCACTTTTTAATCCTGTCACATACTCCAAACCGTAATCGTCAAATTCAGTATCCATTCCATTATTGTGAAATCTATTATCTGTCCAAAGAGGATTTTCAATGCTTCCGTGGCAATGAAAACAATCGCCTTTTTCCTCTGCTTCAAAAATCTGATAGCCCATCCTCTCATCGTAAGTCAACTCGGCTTCTCCTAGAAGATACTTGTCAAATTTTGAATTTCCCGAAATAATTGTTCTGATGAATTGTGCAATAGCTTTGGTAGCACGTTCTTTTGTGATTTTATCATCCCCAAATGCTCTAGCAAATAACTCGGGATATTCAGAATCACTTTTTAAATCTTCTATAGCATTTTCCCAAGTATTATGCATTTCCAAAGGGTCTGTGATGGTATGCTCTGCTACGATTTCTATACTATTGGCATGACCATCCCAAGCATATTGCTCGTAATAATTCCATGCGACATTAAATAGTGGTATAGTATTACGTTTTACCTTTGTCTGGTTTACCCCAGTTGCAAATTGTTGATTGTTTGTAAACCCACTGCTTTGCCTATGACAAGAAGCGCATGCTACCGTATGGTCTTCAGATAAGATAGGGTCATGAAATAACCTCTTACCTAAGACTATTCCCTCTTTGGTCAGGGGATTGTCTTGAGGTACTATAGGTGGCAAAATCCTGTCCTTGAATATCTCCGGTATTTTTAACTCAACAGGAGTCTGTTCATAAATCACTTTAGGTTTATCTTTTTTACAAGAATACATCAATAATACTACCGCAATAAAAAATAATTGAAGCTTCATCTTCTAAGACTATTTTATGATATTAATTATATTAAGCCATCATAGGATTCTGTAATATAAACTACATATCTCCTAAAGACAAAATCCTGTTAAATACAACGAATAAACCGCACTCTTTAGTTTGAAGAAAATCAAGCACTTTATATACAGCCACTATTTAGAATCTATACAATTTACTGATAATATCCTATTTAATAATAAAACTTCAGGTTTTTTATGCAGACTCTAAATTGAGCCCTCCATTACTCCGTAACCAAACAAGGCGAAATCGTATTTAACAGGATCTTTATTATCTATTTTTTTTAGATTATTGGTCAATTCTATGACAGCTTGCCAATCTCTTTGCTTTCTATCCAGTAAACCCAAGTTTCGGGCGACCCTTTCTACATGTACGTCTATGGGTATCATCAATTGAGATGCCTTAATGGTATTCCATATACCAAAATCAACACCATTTTCATCTTTTCGAACCATCCACCTAAGAAACATATTCAATTTTTTACAAGTAGATTTGCGTACAGGTGTGGGGATATGTTTTTTTGTTCTGTGAGGTGCATATTCCAATGAAAAAAATAAATTGTGAAAACCGATCAATGCATTTTCGATATTTTCATCATCTTTTTTTAAAAAACTTGAAAATGCATTTTCCAATGATTTATTATTCTTATAATACCATTGCAAAAATTCTAAAAAATACAATGTATCCGTTGGTTGAAATGTCCTGTGCTTAAAATCTAAAAACTTCACTCTGTCTTTTTCTTCGTGATTTACTATAAAATCATACGGAGCATTGTCCATAAGTTTAAACAATTTATTAGCATTTTTTATTATCATATTTCGTCTGCCCCAGGCTATAACTGAAGTCCAAAACGCTGTGATTTCAATATCCTGTTTTATTGAAAATTTATGAGGAATTGATATTGGATCATCCTTTATAAAGTCAATCGTATTGTATTTCTTATAATAAATATCCAATATTTTCTTAACTTCGGCTTTAGATTGCATAAATACTATTTTGAAACAAAGATACTCTTATAATTTAATACATCAAATTTTAACTTTTGATAAAAGAAGAAAACGATAAAACTCAATGTTTAAACTGTGGTGAATCATTGCCACAAGATGCTGCATTTTGCCCAAGTTGCGGGCAAAGTACAAAAGTAAAAACAATAAATCTCTTTGATTTAATACGCGAGTTTTTTAGCAATTTTGTGGTTTTTGACCTAAAAATATTCCGATCGCTCAAAGCATTATTGCTACCGGGTAAAATCACAGTCGATTTTTTTGCAGGAAAACACAGCAGATATACAAGTCCATGGAGATTGTTTTTTATATCAATTGTCGCGATGTTGATTTTAGGTAATATTGATTCTAAAATTCAAACAGAATTGAAACCAAATGTAGAAAGTGAAGATGATGGTAGTATATATATTGATTTAAAAAAAGGATGGAATATGGGCTCTCCAAATATAGATTCCATCCAACAAGAATATGTAGATTCCATTAAAAATATCATTGATTCTATCAAAGGGAAACCAAAATTTGATTCGATACTGCACATTGTATCCAAAGATAGTATTTTGCCGAAATCAATAATTAAAAATATAAAAAATGAATGGATAACAAAACATCAATTTGAATTAAATACGATAAAAAACAAAATAGCAAATGCAGATTACCCAAAACTTCAAAAAATATATTACGCACTTGATTTAGCAAGAACTTGTGAGGATACTATCATTAAAAAAATTGTTGACAGCACCGCACTCACTTTTAATAACCAATTGAACGATACCTACCTCGACTCATTTCAATTATTCAAAAAACAAATAAGTAAATACGATATAAATACATTGTCTTTGAATCAAATAAAAGCAAAATACAAAATAAAAGATGAAGGATTTATGAAGAACACTCTTAACAAAATAGTGTATAAATTCAATTCTCAAAATTCAACTTTTGATATGGTCAAAGATTATATTTTGAAAAACATAAATTGGTATATTATATTTCTTTTGCCTTTTGTAGCATTGATATTTAAGATACTATATATTAGAAGAAAACGTTATTTTGTCGAACACCTAGTGTTTAATCTTCATGTTCATTCGGCAATATTTCTTTTATTCGCCCTGTACACAATAATAAGCTGGAATGATAATGAGCAAATACAAAATATATCCGGCTTCGTATTGGCTTTTGCCCCAATGGTATATTACATAGTCGCTATGAAAAGATACTACAGGCAATCATGGGGTAAAACAGTCACAAAATTATTGATTTTCTCATTTATTTATGCCATACTGATCTTTATCACAGCTGTAATATACGTAGGGGTAGCCGCAGTAATGATTTGATACTATCATATCGTCTGTTATGGTGCAGATAGATAGAAAGATAGATAGATAGAAGTGCCTACATTAAAATTTTTAATTGATAAAAAAATTGATAAATTAATAATTATGCTTGTGTTAGGTGTTTTAACACTTATTTTTACTTATTTTATATGTAATAGAGAATTGAATGGTGATTGGAAATATGATAAATTTAAATAATTAAGTATGGTGGGAGAAAAACTAAAATATTCAATAATAATAAGGAAAAGGAGCTTTATTTATTATGAGGAAATGATAGTCACTAAAGATGTTTTAACATTACTAGGGGTTTCCGAGAAATTTTCATTTTACCTACTGATATATTTACAATTATAGTTGTTGCCGGTTTTGGAAAAGGATTATTGATTAGTCATAAAATTGAAAATTATTGACCGGAAATACTTATTCGTACTCAGGAAAATCCGTATAAGATTTTGAAAGATTTAAAATCAATTGGTTTTTTAAATAAGAAAGATTACATAATAAATGAAGAAACTCTAATTTTTGTTAGAGGTAAACAAAAACAAGGTGATATTTTAGGCTGCTGTATTACTTTGTTCTTTTATATTGCTTTTTGGTTATTGTTAGTACTGACTATTTTATTGTCATGATTAGCTTTTAAATTGTATCTTTGCATTACAATTTAAAGCTAATCACAATAAGGATTATTCCGTTGTGAAAACATCTAGTTTGCCCTCAACTATTAAATCGGGGGCATTTTTTTGTGTTGAATAATAATTTGAGCGGCAATTCTATACAAAATTACAGAAAGTATTTGTGTTTTTTGTATTTTGGGGTTACAAACTTACTATATTATTGTGCTTTTGAGTGTTTAGCATTCGTTTCTGCTTCAAAGTCTCTATTCTTTATATTTTACAGTTGGATTTTAGTTAATTCTTTTGAATTATTTGCTGTATTTCGATACAAATATTATTTTTGTCATTTATCGCGTTATATTTGTAGCTTGAAATTATTTTAATATAAAATATAAATGTATGGAATACAGGAAATTTTTAGTTCTTCTTTCGATTTTGTTTATAGTTGTCTCTTGTTCGCCAAAGGTGGTGGAGAAGGTTGCACCAGAGGAGAAGAAAGTAGAGAAGAAGGTGGTAGATGAGGGGCCGAGACCTACTCCATGTAAGATGTTCAAGGACTTGGAAGATGCGGAGGATGTCAAGGGTATGTTTTTTATATTTCACAATTTTTTGAAGACCAATGAGTATGCAAATGCTTTGGAGTATTGGTCTGAGGCGGTTCGTCGGGCTCCCGGAGCTAATGGTAGGATGAAGTACCATTTTGATGATGGGGTGAAGATATTCAGGCATTTTTATGATATTGAAAAAGACCCGTTGAAGCGTAAATCGTGGCTTGATTCTATTGACTGGGTGTACAATAAAAGGGTGGAGTGTTTTGGTGAAGATGCCTATGTATTGGGACGTAAAGCATTTGATTATTATTATTATTTCAATAAGGATGTGAGTCAGGACACTATTTTTACTATGTTTGCCAAGGCTGTTGATGCAAAAAAGGAGAAGACGGATTATTTTGTCATCAATCCTTTTAGCAAGATGATATACGATAGGTTTGTGGTAGCTAAACTTGATACTATTGATGCAAAGCGCTATGCTAATTATCTTGTTGATGCTATTGAGTATGGTTCTGCCCACTGCAAAGGGACAGAATGTCAGGCTTGGGATATGATCAAAGATTATGCGCCTAAATTGTTGGATAATTTTGAAGCCATTAAGGGTTTTTATCCCAGTGATTATTATGTAAAAAAATATTTGAAGATACTGAATAATAGTGCTGAGAGTTGTGATACCATCAATCTTGTTCATAGGAAATTGATGTGGGGTGGGGCGGACCTTAGTGGAGCGGAATATGACAAACTCAAAAAATTAAAATCCGGAAAATGTTATGTTGCTCCTCCTGAGCCGGGTCCACTTCGTAAGGCTTTTAATTTATATAATGAAGGAAAATATAAAGAGGCGATTAAATATTTTGAGATATTTGTCAATAGTACTGATAATAATGCAAAGAAGGCGAAATATTTGTATATGATTGCCAAAATATACTATAGGGACTTGAAGAATTTCACATTGTCCAGAAAATATGCTTTAAAATCAACTAAATTTAAATCGGGATGGGGAGAGCCATTTTTGTTGATCGGCAAATTGTATGCTTCGAGTGGTCCTATTTGTGGACCCGGCAGAGGGTGGGATAGTCAGATAGTGACCTGGCCAGCAATAGACAAGTTCAAATATGCCAAAAAAATAGATCCTTCTGTTTCAAGAGAGGCTAATAAATTGATACGTTCTTATCAAAGGTTTATGCCTAGTATGGAAGACATATTTCAGAGGACATTAAAAGTGGGAGATAAATTTAATGTTGGATGTTGGATAAAAGAGTCCACTACTATCAGGGCAGCAAAGAAATAATCTAGACCAAACCGTTATTGATCAAACACCGATAGCAAGATATCGGTGACAGCTTTGTGTTACACTAATCAAATAGCGTGTTTCCTGCCGTACCGTATTTGTTTATTCCCAAGTGCTTGTATGCTTTGTTGGTGACTATTCTTCCTCTAGGTGTACGTTGAATAAAGCCTTCCATTATCAAGAAAGGCTCATGTACTTCCTCTAGTGTGCCTGCCTCTTCACCTACTGCTGTGGCAATGGTAGTCATACCTACCGGGCCTCCCTTGAATTTGTTGATGATGGTGCTCAATATTTTGTTGTCCATTTCGTCAAGCCCATATTCATCAACATTGAGGGCTTCCAGTGCGAATTTTGCTATTTTGACATCTATTGTGCCATCTCCTTTTATCTGAGCAAAATCTCTAACTCTACGCAACAGTGCATTGGCAATTCGAGGAGTTCCTCTACTTCTTCTTGCTATTTCGATAGCACCGGACTCGGTTATCTCCATATCCATGATCTTGCAGCTTCGGTAAATAATGTCTTTTAAAGTTTCAGCATCGTAGTAGTCAAGATGAAAAGTAATTCCAAACCTAGCTCGCATGGGTGCTGTTAGTAGTCCCATTCTAGTGGTGGCTCCTACTAGGGTAAAAGGTTCTAGATTTATCTGAATACTTCTAGCATTTGGACCTGAATCAATCATTATATCAATGCGATAATCTTCCATTGCGGAATACAGATATTCTTCCACGACATTGTTCAATCTGTGTATTTCATCTATAAAAAGGACATCATTTTCCTGTAAATTTGTTAGCAGGCCTGCCAAATCACCGGGTTTTTCTATTACCGGACCGGATGTGATTTTTATATTGGCTCCCAGTTCATTTGATACTATAAAAGCAAGTGTGGTTTTTCCTAACCCCGGAGGACCATTCAAGAGGACATGATCCAAAGCTTCTCCTCTCAATTTTGCTGCTTCAATAAATATTTTTAGATTATCTACAAGTTTGGATTGTCCTTTGAACTGCGTTAAATCCTTTGGGCGCAAAGCCTTGTCCAATTGTTTGTCTTCACTAGAAAACGAAGTACCTGTTGCATCTAAATTTTGATTAAACATATTATAATTATCGTTAAAGTATATCCTGAATAAGCACAAAGGTAATAAAAATGAAGAATAGTAAAAATATTTTCTCAAATTATGAATTTTACAAACAGACAATAGGCTTTTCTTCAAGGATTATTTTTTGTTATTAAATATACAATTGGTCAAACTATTCCAAATGATATTGCATATCCTTACTCTATTATTATCTTTTTTATTGTAATATCTTGATTTATTAAAAGTTTTAAAAAGTACGTTCCTTTTTTCAAATATTTTAAGCCAATTGTCTTTTTACATTCCCCGTTTTTTACAGTCTTGCCAAGAGCATTTACGATTTGAAAATTTATGATTCCATGGTTGTTTTCAACAGTAAGATTCTCTCCTTGGCTCAATGGATTCGGGTAAATATATACCTCATCTGACAAATTGATTTTTTCAATAGCAGTACTCTTCTTGAATGCTTCAATACCAAACCATAGACTATTCAACTCATTTTGATTGAATCTCACTAGAAAATGTTCTTTAAACTCAGGAAGTACAGTAAATCCATCCATTTGTTTGCCTGTGACATCAAGAGGGTAAATAACAATAGAATCTGCGATAATATTTAATAAGATCTCCAAATTCAAAGCCTGAACTTCAGTAGGTGCATTGCCCCAATTGTTGTGTACAGTAGTATTACCATCCCAGACCATGTCCTTGTTTTGGATTCGGGAAGAAATGGCAAGAACAGTACGTTTAGACTGAGACAAAGATTTATCCGTCAATGATAACCAAGCGACAGTACCATGATTGGCTCCTTTTTTAATCTGAAATTGTATTCCTGCAAATTGATTTGCGTTTTTCAAATCTCCTGTGACAGACTCAAATTTTGGGGTTTGGATTTTAACCAAATCAAGATCGGCTGAAAATGCAACTTCGTCAGTACTAGTGATAAAAGATGTTTTATCAACATCAGGAATCTCGATTTTTTCATTATCATAATCAAATCCTGCGATTCTGACACTATTGGTCAGGGCGATATTGCGGTCATATGGAAAATATTTTCCCCAATGATGGTAGTCGTCCTCTTGAGGCATATTATACAGGTATTTTTTACTATATTCAACCAAGATAGGAGATTGATCTTCTTTAATCAATCCATTTTGAAAAGCGTAAGAAAATAGTGGAAATAATGCCATTACAGGAGTGTTTTTTATCAGTCCGAAATAGTTGTTTTGAATATCTGTGTCCCAATCAGCGGGGTCACCTCCATTGTATTCAAAAAACATAAATCCGTCAGCTCCGTGAAAAGAGCCATAACCGGTAAGAATAGGGAGCATTTCTACTTGATAGCTATTTGGGAAAGGATGATTGTATTCACTTACGGTAAATGGTTTGCCTTGGACTTGTAAACCTCCAAACAAGTGGGGGATAGTCCCTAGAAAGTCTTCGTAAACCATGGACTTGTTTGCTATATACCAATCCCAATTTGACCATGGTTGATTTGGGAAACGGGGATGATCCCAATATGCATGATCGTCGATATAATCTAAATCGTCATGAGTAAAAGGTTCGTAAATACCTCCAAATGCATTTGATCCGGTTATAGGTACTTTTACACCTAATTCATTTTTCAGAAATGTATACATTTCATCATAATAATCTTTTTGAAGTTTTAAATAAAATTCTGCTAAATCAGCGACTCTTTGCGTATTAAACCCCAATCTCTCACTATATGTAATCCTACGAATATTGTTCAAATCCAACTTCTCACCTTCTTCCAAACCAACTTTTGAAGAAAGGGTCATACTAACATTGTCTATCCAGTAAGTGCCTATTTTGCCCCCAAGTAGAAATGATAAGCGAGTCAGATTAGAATTTGATTCGGGAGCGGCTATTGAAAAACTAAACTTTCTCCATTCAGTAGTAAGTTTTGCTTCAGTTCCTCCATACCAAGTCCATGGATCAGCATTTCTGATAACGCTAGTATATATAGAGGTCGGAGAATCTGACTTAGCAAAAAAAGTAATGGAATAAATTGAGTCTTTTTGTATTGATGCCCCATTTTGTTCAAATTGGATATGCCAATCTGTATCGGTCACCTGACTGACGACTATTTTAGCACAATGGTTGCCTTCATAGGGATTGTCTGTTGACAATGACATTGTGGCCTGAGCAGTTTCATGTTGTTCTATATACCAATTTTGATTTATATCTCCAGATTCAAAATCTCCATCCACAATAATATCTTCGTGCGAATTTGAAGTGTCTATACCCCAGGCTTTTTCCAAATTCTCCTGAGAATTGTATTTTTCTTTAAGGAAAATATTCCATTTCAAGTCCAAAGTATCGGAATGCCTGCTTAAAATTCCACCTCCTTTTGAAAATGATTGAAGTTGATTGTCTTTCCAAAACCCATAAAGTGTATTTTCATTTGTTATTTCAAGCATTGCCATTACCGGATCATCAGCAATGGGTAGCCCTGTATAGGGATTGGTAGTTGTCAATAATTGTCTCGCATATTGTTTTTGAAGATCTATAAGCTGTCTGTCAAAATATGTAACCCCTTTGCCAAAAGAAGTAATGGAATCTGCGTAAAGGATGCCGTCGTTTTCAGTAAATGTACGACTTACATGCAGATTAATATTGGCATAAATCCCTTCTTTTTTTAATTGTGCTAGAAAGAAATGCAGTTTATCCAATGTGTTTGGATTTAGCGAGGTAGTGCTTCCGTTTTGAAGGAAAAGACTTCCGTTATTGCTTGTCCAAGGATTGTCCATATGGTGAAATCTAATAAGATTGATACCCATTTTCCTCATTCGGGCAGCAACTTTAGCTGCGTCTGAATGAGAGGGGAAACATGCTCCTGTAGTCAAATTTACTCCCCAAAACCTGATGGTTTTATCTCCTGATTTGAACTTTCCATCAGTTGAGCTAGTAACAAACTCTGATAAGATTTTTTTCTTAAAGTTTGGTAAAAATTCTTGTGTTGTTGAATCAAAAGGAGGAAGAGTGAAAGCAAACCCATTGGAAAAATTCTGTGCTTCCAAAATATTGAAAACTCCTGTTAGAAATAGAACAAAGATAAATCGCGACATAATTTTTATCGTAAAGATATGTTAATTACAGTAAAAAAGGGGCTAGATGCCCCTCTTTTATAAAAATATGTCATTTTTTGACAATAATATTAACCTCTCAATGAATTCAAAGCACTACCTGCCTTGAACCAGTCAATCTGCTGGTTATTGTAGGTGTGGTTTACTTTTATCGTGTCTTTTGTTCCGTCTTTGTGCACAATCTCTACTGTCAATTGTTTGCCAGGAGCAAAATCTTTTAGGTCAATAAAATTAAATCTATCGTCTTCTTGTACTAGATCATAATCTGCTTCATTTGCAAATGTAAGCCCCAGCATTCCTTGCTTTTTTAAGTTAGTTTCATGAATTCTTGCAAAAGATTTTACGATTACAGCGATTGCACCAAGATGTCTTGGTTCCATAGCAGCATGCTCTCTTGAAGAGCCTTCGCCATAGTTGTGATCACCTACTATTACTGATTGTAATTTTGCTGCCTTAAGATCTCTAGCTACTTTTGGTACTGCTTCATATTCTCCTGATAATGGATTTTTCGTAACGCCTACTTCTTTAGTAAAAGCATTAACCCCACCGATTAGCATATTGTTGGAGATATTATCAAGATGTCCTCTGTATTTTAGCCAAGGTCCTGCCATTGATATATGGTCGGTAGTACATTTTCCAAATGCTTTTAACAACAATGGTGCATTATAAATATTGTCTCCATCCCATGCTGAAAAAGGGCTTAATAACTGTAATCTATCAGAAAGAGGATTGACTACTATTTCAATGCTACTACCATCTTTAGCCGGTGCCAAATAACCTGAATCTTTTACCTCAAATCCATTGGTAGGTAGTTCCCATCCTGTTGGTAAATCCAATTTTATTTCTTCTCCTTTTTCATTTAATACAGTATCTGTAGCCGGATTGAAATCCAGTCTGCCTGATATTGCTATTGCCATGACCATCTCCGGTGATGCGACAAAAGCATATGTATTAGGATTGCCATCTGCACGTTTTGAGAAGTTTCTATTAAAAGAATGTACTATTGAATTTTTTGGATTTCCTTCGATGTCATCTCTTTTCCATTGTCCGATACAAGGTCCGCAAGCATTGGTAAATATTTTGGCTCCCAAATCAGTAAAAGTATCGAGAAGACCATCGCGTTCTGCGGTATACCTCACTTGTTCTGAACCGGGGTTGATACCTAAACCTGATTTTAATTTTACTCCCTTGTCTATTGCTTGTTTTGCAATAGATGCTGCTCGTGAGATGTCCTCGTAAGATGAATTTGTGCAAGAACCAATTAGAGCCCAGTCCACTTTCAACGGCCAACCATTTTCAGGAGCGACATCTTTCATTTTATCTACCGGAGTATCTCTGTCCGGAGTGAATGGACCGTTGAGGTAAGGAGTCAATTCGTCAAGATTTATCTCAATTAATTGGTCGTAGTATTTTTTTGGATTAGCTATTATTTCAGGGTCGGATTTGAGATAGTCCTTGATTTCATTAGCGGCATCAGCAACATCAGCTCTATCGGTAGCTCTAAGGTATCTTTCCATTGCTTCATCGTAACCAAAGTTAGAGTTTGTTGCCCCTACTTCTGCGCCCATATTGCATATAGTTCCTTTTCCGGTTGCTGACAAAGATTCTGCACCATCACCAAAATATTCAATGATAGCACCTGTTCCTCCTTTTGCTGTAAGTATACCTGCAACTTTTAGAATAATATCTTTGGGTGCAGCCCATCCGTTGAGTTTACCAGTTAATTTTACCCCTATTAGTTTAGGGAATTTCAATTCCCACGCCATATCAGCCATCACATCTACTGCATCTGCTCCTCCAACTCCAATAGCTACCATACCAAGACCGCCTGCATTAACAGTATGTGAATCAGTCCCAATCATCAAGCCACCGGGATAAGCATAATTTTCCAGTACTACCTGATGGATGATTCCTGCACCGGGTTTCCAAAAACCAATTCCGTATTTGCTTGATACGGACTCTAAGAAATTATATACTTCATTGTTTTTATTCAGAGCCTCTTGAAGATCTTTATCCGCACCGTCATGAGCTTGAATCAGGTGATCCAA
The DNA here is from genome assembly GCA_026986005.1 of Saprospiraceae bacterium. Lineage (GTDB taxonomy): Bacteria > Bacteroidota > Bacteroidia > Chitinophagales > Saprospiraceae > JADJGA01. Next base: position 8,552 of record JALSPK010000126.1, on the reverse strand, counting down.
ATGAACAGATGAAGGAACAGCAACTTTTTTCTTCCCTGCCAACATAAATTGCAATAAAGCCATTTGTGCTGTAGCATCCTGCATGGCTACTCTATCTACCTTGAAATCCACATAATCCTTTCCTCTGGTAAAGACCTTTTTAGAATCCCCATTCCAAAGATGTGAATAAAGAATTTTTTCAGTCAAAGTCATTGGTCTACCCAACAATTCTCTTGCCTTATCCACTTTTCCCGGTATTGTTTTGTAAACCTTTTTTATCATATCTATATCAAAAGCCATATTAATTATTTTATAAGTTATCGAATATTCATTTTTTCCGAACGCGAATATAACGAAAAAAAACGGATTATCAATATATATAGACACTTTTGCTATAGATATATTGATTTTGTATGGTGTCTAAATTAAAAAAAATAGCTATTTTTATGTTAAAATAATCTTTTTGTATAATTGCTAACTCATACTATATAAACAATATAAACTAGTCCAATTACTGGTATGTAACTAAATCTTTATTACGAAAAAGCAATTGAAATAAATACTATCTTGGTGGCGGTTTGGTTTTGAAGTGTGTTTTTAGTATTTTGCAACGTTTTTCTTAGCATTAACCAATATATTGAAGGCAAAAATCAACAGAATGAGAACTTTATTTATCACTATTTCGTTTTTTTTACACATTGTTATTTTTAATGCGCAAAGCATAAATGAAAATATAAAATATCTTCCTCATCCAAAATATCCTGAACTATTCAAAACAGTACCCTTAATCAGTAATAATAGTCCTAAATGGGTCAAGCTTTTGTATAGCAAAGCGCCGAATTATAATGATATAAGCATTGCTTTTGATAAATATTACAGCAACCATCCTTTTAAAAAAAATACTCATACACAAAACTATAAATTTTTTATAAGAACAGTTTATTTCGAAAATTATGTAGAAGAAGATGGAACTATTTATATCCCAACTTTAGCGGAAGAGGATAAAAGAACTGCATTTTTAAAGAGAAAATATGATAGAATCAGACAAAAACAAGGAATCAAAACTCGCTCGGGTAACTGGTCTTCGATAGGTCCATTCGAAACTTATAAGTCTGATGGCTCCGAGTACAAAAGTTCTCAAGTAAATGTCTATGTCATAGACCAATCTCAATCCAACCCCAATGTGATGTACGCCGGTACAGAAGGAGGTGCATTATTCAAAAGTATTGACAAGGGATTAAATTGGTCTCCATTAGCAGAAAATCTATCTTTGGGGGGAATCGGAGCAATAGAGGTTGATCCGACTGACGCAGATATTGTCTATATGGCTCAAGGCAAAAGATTGTATAAATCTACAGATGGAGGCAACAATTGGAATGAAATACAAAATATCAATCAATTAAATATAACAGATATATCTATCAATCCAAATGATCACAATGTTGTGTTGACAGCAGGCAACAAGGGGTTGCAAAAAAGTACAGATGGAGGGAATAGTTGGTCAACAATAATAGCTGAAAAATGCTATGATATCGAACTAAAAACGGATGATCCCAATACAGTTTTTGTAGCAAAAGAGAATACCACCAAAAACAGAACGGAAATATGGAAATCCACAGACAACGGTGCGAGTTTTACCGCAAAAACCAATGGGTGGTGGGAGCCGTTAGGAGGTTATGCAGCATCCAATGGAGGTGCAAGGATAGGCGTGACCGATGCAGACCCCGATAGAATATATGTTATGCTAATAGGAAATGAAGATGATAATGTAGATGATAATAATTATGTGGGTATTTATCGCAGTGATGATGCTGCGGAATCATGGTCAACCCCTTATGATGGAAATGGTGATGGCAATCCGGACAACGAGCCAGGAGGCCCATATAGTAATGATCATTGGTGCTTTACTCATTTTGGATTGACTACTACCGGATATAACCAAGGGTTTTATGATTTGGCAATTGATGTTTCGGATACTGACCCTGATAAATTTTTGGTTGGCTCTCTCAACCTATTCAAATCAGAAGATGGTGGAGTAACTTATACAGCATGGGGTGGTTATCAATGTCAAAATTGCGGTTCCGGATATAGACATCCTGATATTCAGGAGATTGAAATGAACGGTGATGATGTTTGGGTTACTACTGATGGAGGGATTGACTATTATGATAAAAATTTTAATTATATAGAATCAAGGACAAAAGGAATTTATGGCTCTGCATTTTGGGGCTTTGGACAAGGGTGGAATGATGATGTAGTCACTGGAGGACGATACCACAATGGCAATGGAAGTCACTATGAAGGCTATGGGCAAGGAAGATTTCTTTCGCTTGGTGGAGGGGAGTCTGCTACCGGCTATGTAAATCAAGGGGAAAATCGCAAAGTACATCATAGTGATATCGGCTCTAAAATGATTCCTGAATCCTTGACAGGAGGATTGACAAATATCCCTAAATACAGTAAATTTCCCAATCAAAGCTATTATCCCGGTCAAAAAAGTGAAATCGTCTCCGACCCTCGTTCTTGGAATTTACTCTATCTTGGCAATGCAAACGTTTTGTATAAAAGTATAGATGGAGGAGTATCTTTTGATACAATTAATGTGTTTGGAAATGATGATACGAAAAAGATGCTGGGTATCGAAGTTTGCAGGAGCAATACAGATTATATTTATGCTGTACAATTGGGAAATAAACTTTGGAAATCTACTGATGGAGGCACATCTTGGTCTCAATTAAATCCTCCTCATACTACTAATGCGATGTATATTTCGTCAAGCGGAACAGATGAAAACAGCATATTTTTAGCTATAACAAATGGGTATAGCAACAGTAACAAGATTTTTCATTCAGTTGATGGAGGTGATACTTGGACAAATCTAACTACAAGTATTTTTGATGGAGAAAAGCCTAAAGGTATCCAAGTACAGGATGGAACAGACGGAGGGGTATATGTCATGGCAGGAAATAAAGTGTTTTATAAAAACAATAATATTGACTGGCAACTATTTTCAGATGGCTTGCCCGCAAAAATAAATTATCAAGCGATTGTCCCGTTCTATAGAGATGAAAAAATCAGACTTGCTTCGGAAAATAAGGCTCTGTGGGAAAGTCAGCTATATGAGTCATCATCTCCTGTAGCGCAACCTATGGTCGATCAATTGATATCTTATTGTTCGAGGGATACTTTGCAATTTGAAGATTATTCTATCAGAAAAGCAGGGGCATCATGGGCGTGGACATTCACGCCTGCACCTCAATACATCAATGCCACAAATATCAGAAATCCAAAGGTAGTATTTGGGGATGTTGGACAATACACAGTATCTCTAACTGTTACCAATCCCAATGGACAATCAGATACGAAAACTATACAAAATATGGTTACAGTAGAGGATGAATGTGACTGCGACACCATAGCAGGAAGAGCAGTTATTTGTAGCAATTCCGAAGATTATGTGACAGTACCGGATGTCGATATTTTAACCAATGAAATCACTTTTACAGCTTGGATAAAACCCAACGGTGCTCAAAATGATTATACCGGCATTGTATTCAATGATGGTGACGCAAATGAAAAAGCAGGTTTTAATTTTAGAAATAATAAAATTGCTTATCATTGGCCGGATGGTGCTTATTGGTGGAATTCAGGATTGGAGATACCTACGGATGAATGGTCTTATGTAGCGATGGTAGCAAGACCTACAGGGATTACTTTGTATGTAAATGGTATCGGTTCAACGCATAGTTTTCAAGTGCCTGAAGTGAATTTTAACACGATGAAATTTGGTAGTTATAGAGGTTGGAGTAGTAGAAATCTCAAGGGAGAAATGGACGAAGTGTGTATATTTAACACTGCTTTGACTGAAAATGAAATTCGAGATATAATGCATTTGACTAAGAAAGCGACCGATTTTCCTTCATTGGTTCACTATTACCAATTTAATAGAGCATCAGGAGTGATCACCGATAGAATCGGGACATTGCACGCCAGCTTGCATGGTAATGCTTCAAGAGTAAAATCCACAGCTCCCATTGGTGGTGGTAAAAGCCAAAGGTTAAGTATCACTTCTCCGGGAATTTATAATTTTGATAAAGTCGGGCTGAAAATGAGATTTGGAAATAGTGCTACACTTCCCAATGGAGATATGGTAGTAAGTAGATTGAATGTAATGCCTGATACTATTTCAAATGTAGTTCAAAAAATGTATAAGGATTATTATTGGATATTGAGCAACTACGGTAGCAATTCATTATTTACTCAACCTGATAGCCTTTGGTTCAATGATCTGAATTTTATTTATGAGGAGGGGGAAGGAGCAAAATATGAACTATTGACAAGAAGTGAAAATGAAGATGGGTTAAATTGGGTCTCAAGAGCACAACCCGTCCATTTGTACAGTACTTATACCGGATCAATGCTATTCAACTCAAGTAATAATATCATCAAAGAATATCAACTTCTTCTGATCTTTACTAAAGAAATAGAAGATATAATTTGGAATGGTGAAAAATGGAGAGGAGGGACAGGATTGAACAAGTCTCCGGGCCTAAATGACAATGTAAAAAAGGTTTTTGTAATGCCGGGACTACAAGGAAGCATCCTTGAAAATTCAAATGTGAAAAATCTTAAGCTATTTGAAGATGCCAAATTGAAAATACCTCTTGGTATTCAGCTTGAAACTCATTAGTGTCTGTCTGTAAAGTGCTTGATTTTTGAAAAAAAATTGTTATAAAAAATCATTGATATTTATTGCATCTAAATTATATCAAATATTGATAACATTATTAAATATGCTTCAAATTTTACGTTTTTTTATAAATGTGTTTACCTTTGCCAATTCTATTTTGATATCTAATATTAAAACAAAATAAATTGGAAAATAATAACAAACAAATGGTATTTACAGATGCTTCGATGCTGATCACAGAGGCGTGTGTAAAGGCAGGAGCGGATGTATTTATCGGTTATCCTATTACTCCTTCTAATAGATTTTATCAATACGGGACTCAAAGGTTTCCTTCTTTTTTAGCAGGTCCTGATGAGATTACTGTTATGCAATGGATGGCTGGATTTTCTGCTGCCGGCAAATTTCCTGTTTCAGCTACAGCGTTTCCGGGTCTGGCATTGATGACGGAAGGGCTTAATATGGCATATGCGATGGAATTGCCTATGCTCTTGATTTTGACTCAAAGACTTGGACCGAGTACCGGTTCGGCAACCACAGGAGCACAAGGGGATCTGATGTTTCTGAATGGTGCTATATCGGGTCAATACCCAATACCTGTTTTTAGTCATTCTGATTTTAAAGATTCTTGGGAAATGACTTATGAAGCTATCAAAACAGCAATAAAATTCAGGACTCCGGTAGTGCTTTTGACCTCAAAAGAGTTGGTAATGACCAATAAAAGCTTTGATTTGTCAACCTTGAAGGCAATTGAGCCGATTGAAAAATTTTCGACATCGGTAGTGGAGCCTTACAAACCATACAAAACAGGTAAAGAAATGGTTCCTCCATATATTCCTCTCGGTGATGATAAATATCAGGTGAGAATAAATGCATCTACGCACAACGATGCCGGTCTGATAAAAAAGAACGACCCTGAATCAATGGCTAATACAAAAAGGCTTAAGGAAAAATTTGAGAAAAGGATAGATGAAATCACATTCTTTGATTTTGATGATCAAAAAGGTGCACAAAAACTGATAGTCACATACGGTATATCCGCTGATGCTGCAAGAGATGCGGTAAATGATTTGAGAAATTCAGGTGAAAAAGTTTCGCTTTTGATAGTAAAAACGATGATTCCTGTTCCACCAAAAGTGATGGAAATAATGAATAGATTTGAAAAGGTGATCTTTGTAGAAGAAAATATAGGAGGAATATACAAGGAGATAATCTATGGTAACAATTGTCCAAAGAAAGTAAGTTCAGTAAATAAAATTGGTAGTCTAATCAGTCCTTCTGAAATAGTAAAAGCTGTAAAAAAATGACAAAAAATAAAATATTAAGCAAAGCAAAAATGCCCTTTTGTCAAGGCTGTGGGCACGGTATAATAGTTAGGAATATTGCCAAGGCAATGGAGCAATTGGGTTATACAAAACACGATACTATTATTGTAAGTGATATCGGGTGTAGTGGACTGGTTGATCCATTGTTTGATACCCATTCTATACACGGATTGCACGGTAGAGCTCCTGCTCTAGGTGTTGGAGTTTCACTAGGGCTGGACAACAGAGATAAAAAAGTGATTATTATCCAAGGGGATGGTGGTGTTACCATTGGATTGCAGCACGTATTGGAAGCAGCAAGAAGAAATATTGATGTCACCTTGGTAGTCATGAATAATCTATTGTATGGTATGACTGGTGGTCAAATTAGTGGATTGTCGACTCAGAAATTTAAGGAACAAAAGAATTTTGAAGTAGATGTGCCTCCATTTGAAATTGTAAAACTAGCTCATGCATCAGGTGCAGCGTATAGTGCTAGAGCAACCTCCATCAAGACATATACAGAGGTATTGAAAGAAGCAATTGAAGTCAATGGGTTTTCTATTGTGGAGTTTTCAAGTCTTTGTACATCTTATGCATTTAAGAAGCTGGATGAACTACAGGAGGTTTTTGAAGAAGCAGAAGTATATAAAAATGAAAGAATTCCGGTAAAAGCACATCGTAATGAGAAGAGTTCTTTATTGGACAGATTGCAAAGAATTGAGTCTGATTTTGATTCAAAAGTAAAAAATAAAATAGGTGTAGTACTTGCCGGATCTGCCGGAGGAGGAGTTCAGTCAGCAGCAAAGCTCTTAGCAACTACGGGAATGTTTTCAGGGCTTCACAGTACGATGAAAGGAGAATATCCGGTCACTGTTGGAACAGGATTTTCGATTGCAGAAGTTATATTGTCCAAAACACCTGTCAATTATACGGGGCTGGAAGAACCTGATGTGGTGATTGTCGTTTCAGAAGATGGATGGGATAAAGTAAAAGGAAATATCACGGAGAAAAGTATCGTGATTATGGATAACAGTCTTAAAAATGAAGAGACCGAAAACATTAATGATAAAACCGTATTTGGAGACTTTAACAGGAAAGCAGGCAAAAGAGGAGCAGCATTAGCAGCGCTGGGTTATTGGTTGCAGGATTCGGGCACTATGGATGTAGGTGCTTTGAAAAAGTCAGTCAGTTCTCATAAATACTCTACTGTGTTATTGAAGGCAATAGATGCAGGTTTGGAAATATAAATCATTTAAATTGTTTTAACATATTATTTCGTCCAACTGTTATATAATGAATAGAAAAAATTAATCTATGTATTTCATTTTTAAAATCAAATTTATCATAATTATTAATAAGATAGTTATTTGCACCACAAGTCAGGTCAATTGAACCACAGTCACTTATTTTAGAATAATATTTTTTGATAGCTGTATTTGATTCAGCGTATTCACCTAAAAATTTATAATATTTTTTATCTTCGAACATTAGAAATGTCCTTTTGTATTCCTTACCCTTAGGTTTTTTTCTTTCAAATCCCTCTGTATATTCCCAAATTGCATTAAAAACATCTTTAGGCAATGTGTTTAAAAATATTTGATTATTCATTGTGTCCATAGACAAGCCATTACTTAGGTAGCTCATATTTAGCCCTTTAAAATAAGAAAAATAGCACTTGGCCGTATCGTTGCTTTTACAATGCTTCAGAATTTTCTTGTCGAAGAAAGAAACAATTTTGCCCAATTGAATTATTTCCTCTTTGCTAAAATATTTTTTAAGTATTATGTTATTTTGAATATTACTATTTATTGGAGTACTGCAATTAAAAAATATCAAAGTCAAAAACAGATAAAAATTTAAAAAATAATGTTTCATGATTTTTTTTACTTTTGTTGATTAAAATTAATGATTTTACGATATACATAAGGTTGCATTTTAAAATTTATTTTTACTGAGTAAACAGAATAGAGAGGTGAAAATCTCTAAAATTCACCTCTCTATAAAAATACTATTCACAATCAGGAAACACTACATCATCAAATTCTAACGAACAACCTTCAGTCATTGTGAACTTCAATCCTTGCAAATTAGGCTTACCGTGAATATTGAATTCATACTTCCACAGACCTCCTGTTATTGCAGTATTATGAATCGGATCAGTTTCTGTAGTTTGGAATTCATCACTACTATCCAAATAATTGTTATAAAACACACTGAAATGTGGGCAACCTCTCCAATTTGAATTCCAAATACCTGCTCCAAAATGTTCAAAATAATCTCTCCAATTTACAGGTTCATAATTACTTGTTTCGCAAAAATACTTGTTTATTTCTGATAAAACTAAAATAAACTGATTAATTATTTCTTCATCACTTGCTGTACTCATGTCTACTGAAGGTAAATCTACATGCAAAATACCATTACCATCCATACCAAATAAAGTTCCATCTATAACGTGTGTTTCAACAATATTCACTCCAAATTTCAGACCAACTGACCCGTTGGGAATTAAGGTGACCCCAAAATTAATAAAATCATTTTATTAAAAATATTTTTATATTTTGCCTTGATGCATGACT